>JACQTD010000306.1 GCA_016210985.1 Acidobacteriota bacterium | reverse complement strand
GCTGTGGGCTACACGCTCGATGAAATCCCGAACGACATCACCCGCAAGACACCGGCCAGTTTCGAACCCACCATCGACTACGTCGTCGTGAAGATTCCCAAGTGGGCCTTCGAGAAGTTCCCGGCCGCGGATCCGGTCCTGACGACGCAGATGAAGTCGGTGGGCGAAGTGATGGCGATCGGCCGAACGTTCAACGAAGCCTTCCTGAAGGGCCTCCGGTCCCTCGAACAGGGAAGGGGGTTCAAACCCGATCCCCACGATGACGAATCGCTGCGCCGGGCCTTGAGAGTGCCCACCGCCCAGCGTGCCTACCAGATTGCGGAAGCGCTCCGTCGCGGCATCCCGGTTACGGAGATCCATGAAGCCACGCACGTGGATCTCTGGTTTCTTGCCCAGATGAAGGAACTGACTGTGGCTTCACAGGAGATCGAGCGGGCCGGGCTCGACGGTCTCACGCCCGGGCGGCTTCGTGAGGTGAAGCGGAAGGGCTTCTCCGACGCCCAACTCGCCCGGTTTCTCCGATGTGAAGAGTCGGAAATCCGCGGTCGGCGGTTGCGGGAAGGAATCCGCCCCGTCTACTTGCGCGTCGACACCTGCGCTGCCGAGTTCGAGTCGTTCACACCCTACCTCTACTCTTCTTACGAAGACAGCAACGAGGCCGAGCCAACCGATCGAAGGAAGATCGTGATCCTGGGCAGCGGACCGAATCGGATAGGGCAGGGCATCGAATTCGATTATTGCTGCTGCCACGCCTCCTTCGCGCTGCGCGAAGACGATTTCGAGACGATCATGGTGAATTGCAATCCCGAGACGGTATCGACCGACTACGATACTTCTGATCGCCTCTATTTCGAACCCCTGACCTTTGAAGACGTGATGAACGTAGTCGAAGAGGAACGCCCGACCGGGGTTATCGTTCAATTCGGCGGGCAGACTCCGCTCAATCTGGCCTTGCCGCTCTTTCGCGCTGGCGTCCCCATCATTGGCACGTCGCCCGAGTCGATCGACCTGGCGGAGGATCGGAAGCGGTTCGGCCGGCTTCTGGTCGAGCTCGGCATCCCGCAACCCGAGAATGGAACCGCGACCACGGCGGACGAAGCGCTCGAAGTGGCGCGGAGGATTAGTTATCCAGTGCTCGTGCGTCCCAGCTATGTGCTGGGCGGCCGGGCCATGGTGGTGGCTTACGGCGATCGCGATCTGGAGGGCTACATTCGTAAGGCAGTTGAGGCTTCCCCCGATCGCCCGGTCCTCATCGATCGATTCCTGGAGGACGCGGTGGAAGTCGATGTCGACGCGCTCGCCGACGGCGCCGACTGCGTGATCGCCGGCATTCAGGAGCATATCGAGGAAGCCGGGATTCACTCCGGAGACAGCTCCTGCGTGCTGCCGGCGCACAGCCTTAGCGAACCGGTCCTCGAGCAGATCCGCTCTCACACCCGGCGGCTGGCCGGTGCGCTCAACGTCGTCGGGTTGATGAATATCCAGTATGCTGTAAAGGACGGCCTGGTTTACGTGCTGGAGGTCAATCCCCGGGCTTCACGCACGGTTCCGTTCGTGAGCAAGGCTACGGGCGTGCCGATCGCCAAGATCGCGGCCCGGATCATGACCGGGCGCAAACTTGCTGAATTCGGATTGCCGGCGGAATTGAGCGTTCACCGGCACTTCATCAAGACTCCGGTCTTTCCCTTCAGCAAGTTTCCCCGGGTGGACCCGGTACTGGGGCCGGAGATGCGGTCGACCGGCGAGGTGATGGGCATCGGGGACACTTTCGGTATGGCCTTCAACCGCGCCCAGATGGGAGCGGGGATTACGCTGCCCAAGTCGGGGACTGTTTTTATCAGTGTGAACGAGCGGGGGAAGGAAGTGATCCTGCCGATCGCCGTCCGGCTCGCCGGACTTGGATTCCGGCTGGTGGCCACGCGGGGCACCGCCGAGGTGCTGCGCGCCGGAAATATCGCGGTGACCGATATATTCAAAGTCAATGAAGGTCGTCCCAACGTCGTCGACGCGATCAAGAGCCGGGAGATTCACCTGGTGATCAACACGCCGCTCGGGCGGGAGTCCTTCTATGACGAGAAATCGATCCGAAGGGCGGCCATGCGGTACGGCATTCCCTGCATCACGACGATCACGGGCGCTAGCGCCGCGGCCAGTGCGATGGAGTCGATGCGCGACGACGGCCTGGAAGTCAGGACCCTTCAGGAATACCACCAACTCGCCGCCCGCTCGCCGTTCCCCCTTAAGGCCCGTTCGTAGTCCCGCCCTCAGGCCCGTTCGTAGTTCCGCCTTCAGGCGGGCTTTGCCGTAGCAAGACTTCCGGCTGAAGCCGGTACTACGAACGGCAGCGAGGGTGGTAGTTCCGCCTTATAGGCGGGCCGTGCTGCAGCAAGACTTCCGGCTGAAGCCAGTACTACGAACGCCTGCCCTTCCTCACCGCTTGCGGGACACGTCGGGGCGTCCAGCGATGCTTTTCCATGTCCACCTGATCGACATGGACAAACTCCACGCCTTCGGACTCGAGCAGGCTCCGCTGCAACTCGAGCAACGCGACCGAACGCCGGCCGATCGTCAGCCGGCCCCGCCGGTTCACAATCCGATGCCAGGGGACGTCCTTCGGCGAGGCGCTCATCGCCCATCCCACGGTCCGCGGGGAGATCTCCTCGGCGCACATGGCGGCGATGTCTCCGTACGACGATACGCGCCCGTGGGGCACCCGTCGCACGAGCCGATACACCGCATTGAACGGGCCGCTCATCCCACATGCATCGGGAGATGGTCGAAGAACTTCCGGGTGACCTCGGTAACGTGGTCGATCTGTGGTTCGGTGATCTCGGGGAACATGGGGAGCGAGAGAATCTCCCGGCAGGCCGTCTCGGCCACGGGAAAGTCTCCGCCACGATAACCGAGCCCGGAATGGGCCGGCTGGAGATGCAGGGGCATTGGGTAGTGGATCGCGGCGCCGATTCCCGATTCCTGCAGGGCGGCCAGCAGGCCGTCGCGGTGGGCCGTTCGAACGGCGTAGACGTGATAGACGTGCTGCGCATCCGGCCGCGCGCCGGGCGTCCGGAGATCACCTACGCCCTTCAGCCGTTCTTCATAGGCGGCTGCCGCGCGACGCCGGGCTTCATTCCATTCGTCCAGATGCGGCAGCTTGGCCCGGAGCACCGCGGCCTGCAGCGCATCGAGTCGGTAATTGTAGCCTTCGAATTCGTGCACGTACCTGTCACGCCGTCCCTGATTCACCCACCGTCGCAAGCGCTCCCTGAGCAGAAGATCGTTGGTGACGATCATGCCCGCGTCCCCGAACGCGCCAAGATTCTTGCTCGGGTAGAAACTGAAACAGGCCAGCTGCCCGAACTGTCCCGCGCGAAGCCACTCCTTGTCGCCGGACAGGTATCCGGCGCCGTGCGCTTGCGCCGCGTCCTCCAGCAGGGCTAATCGGTATCGATTGGCGATGCTGGTCAGGGGCTCCATCTCGGCGACCTGGCCGAAGAGGTGCACCGGAACTAACGCCTTAAGGCGGCCACGGGTTCTCCGATTCACGAGGTACGAACCCGATTCGTGCCAGCTGTACCGGCTTTCGATTAACTCTTCCACGCGGCCGGGATCGAGATTGAGCGTGTCACGGGCTACATCCGCGAAAACCGGCCGCGCTCCGGCATGGCTGACCTCGGCGGAAGTGGCAAAATAGGTCATCGGGGTCGTGATGACCTCGTCGCCGGGACCGACGCCGAGCGCCAGCAGGCCCGCATGCAATGCCGCACTCCCCGAGCTGGTCCCCACGCCAAAACGGACGCCGCAGTAACCGGCGAACTCCTCCTCGAAACGTTCGACCTCCTCGCCCAGGATGAATTGGCCGGACTGGACGACTCTCCGGATGGCCTCGTCGATCTCGGTACGCAGGTTCAGGTATTGAACCTGAAGGTCAATCAGCGGAATTCGCATGGAGGTAGTGGAGTGTCATCGCCGGGGGCCAGCGGGTCGACGATGCCGCGACGAATTCAAGCCAGCGCGGGTTGTCGGCCGAGCACCGGGCGATAGAGCGTGTCGCGCTGTATGGGCGTAAACCCGGCATCGACGATCTGCCGGCGGATTTCCTCCTCACTCGCGTATTGCTGCGTCAGCCCGGCCGCGGTGACGACATTCTCTTCGATGATCGTGCTCCCGAAGTCATTCCCGCCGAACCGCAGCGCCACTTGAGCCAGCTTCAAGCCCTGGGTCAACCAGGAGACTTGAATATTGTCGATGTTGTCGAGATAGAGACGCGATACGGCGACGAGTTTCAAGTATTCGGTCGCGGTCGCCTCGATCCAGCCTTCCTTACCGAGATCGGTATGTTCAGGTTGATAAGTCCAGGAGATGAATGCGGTGAATCCGCCGGTCTCGTCCTGCAACTCCCGAACCCGTTCCAGATGTCGCACGCGGTCTTCCAGGCTTTCACCGAAGCCGATCACCATCGTAGCCGTAGTGCGCAAGCCCTCCTCATGCGCGGTCTTCATGGCGCCCAGCCATTCTTCAGAGGTGCACCGCCGGCCGATCTTCTGGCGGATTTCATCCACAAGGATCTCGCCCCCGCCACCGGGAATGGAATCGAGTCCGGCAGACTTGAGCCGGCGGGTTACTTCACGGACGGTCAGCTTGGACACCTTGGCGATGTGTACGATCTCGGTCGGCGAGAAGCAATGCAAGTGAATCGAGTAGCGCTGTTTGATCGCGCGAAGCAAGTCTTCGTAGTAGTCAATCTTAAGATACGGGTGGAGTCCGCCCTGCATCAGAATTCCGGTCCCGCCTTTCGCGATCGTCTCATCGATCTTCTTGAAGATTTCTTCATGCGGGAGGACATAACCCTCCTCATGGCCGGGTTCCCGGTAAAAGGCGCAGAAATCGCAATAGGCGATGCAGACGTTGGTATAATTGACATTCCGATCGATGATGTAAGTGACCTGCTCGCCCGGATGTTTACGGGCTCGAATCTCGTCTGCCGCCGTCCCGACGGCGACGAGGTCCGGACTGGCAAGCAGCGAGACAGCCTGATCGAACGACAGGCGATCCCCTTGGAGTACCCGATCCAAAATGGACTGCACTGGCTCATTAGCCGTCATGCTGAGATTCCCCCGCTCAAGGGACCGTATTCAAACACACCCACGGAGATCCCGTCAATTTCGTCAATTCGGGTTCGGATCAATGACGCCGAGGCGCGCGGCGTAAATTTCCCAGCCACGCAAGACCGCTTCGAAATGGCGGTCGGGCTGTATCGCCTTGATGACCAAATTATCGCTGTTGGTCCAGAGGTAGAGTCGCTGCTCGCCGGCGAGGACCCGGAATTTAAAGAAGACCTCCCTGACTGTCCCGGTCGTGACGGTCGTTTGTCGCACGAGCTCGACGCCCGGCTTGGTACCCGAGAGGGTACGCGCGAAGAACTGGGTTCCGGGTTTAGCCGTGTCGTAACGACGGACGAGCGCCGTGAGATGATGAATGACGTTATCGGCGATCAGGAGCTGGTCTCTCGGCCATGCCACCCGGTTCGTCTCGGTCCGGTCTTCGACCTCGGTTCGCCATGACGCGCCGTCGTCGCCGAAAGTGATCGAGACGCGG
Source organism: Acidobacteriota bacterium (assembly GCA_016210985.1). Lineage (GTDB taxonomy): Bacteria > Acidobacteriota > Blastocatellia > HR10 > JACQTD01 > JACQTD01. Next base: position 2,966 of record JACQTD010000306.1, on the reverse strand, counting down.
GTTCGCTGTCCGTTCACGCGCGCATCGTTGGAGAATCGCTCCGGCTTTGATTGCAAGTCGAGCCCGAGTTCCGAAACCTGGTGAACCACGAACCGGCCGTTGGTCAGGTCCGACGTCCCCGTATACGTGGTGCCCCGTGCACCGCTTCGGACCATGAAGGTCTCCGTCCCGACGGGTTGACTCTGAATGTAGTAACGGTACTCACCCGACTCAAGGCTTTCATCCTCACTTGCTCCCGCGGACGAGGGCTCCAGGAAGGCACAAAACGAAGCCAGAAGGAGTCCTAAAACGATCATTAACCGGCGCGAAGCGCCCCGAGGCGGAAGCCCGACCGTAAGGGAGGGCTCCAGGCGCCGGGCTATCGCCCCCGAGCCTCCGCCGAGAATGGTCAGGAACCAGCGCGAAGCGCCCCAAGGCGGAAGCCCGACCGTAAGGGAGGGCTCCAGCGGCCGGGCTATCGCCCCCGAGCCTCCACCGAGAATGGTCAGGAACCAGCGCGAAGCGCCTCGAGGCGGAAGCCCGACCGTAAGGGAGGGCTCCAGGCGCCGGGCCAGCGTCGGTTTCGTGGTACCGAGAAGTGTCCCGGCTTCAGCTTCGATCATGATGACTACCGTTGATCCTCGCTCACTTCCCATCGGCATAGGCCTCAGCACGGACGCTGACCTAACGAATCGAGCCACATCGAACTCAGAAGCCTCCTTGCAATGTAATGCCGGCTTCGAACAGCTCTGAGCTGGCGAGGCCGGGGTTGCCGCCCACCACCAGGACCTTGCCGTTCGCGAGCCTGATCGCTGCGTGATTGAGGCGCCCGACGTTCAGGCTGGCCGTCGCGGACCAGATCCCAGTGGAGGGATCATAGAGTTCAGCTCTCTTTTCCCTTGCATCCGAGCCGGCGGCGACGAGAACCTGGCCATTGGCGAGGAGTGTCGCGGTGTGCGAGATGCGCGGCGCTGCCAGCGAGCCGGTCGCCGTCCACTGTTCGATGATCGGATCGTAGAGCTCGGCGGTTTTGTAAATGATCGAAGTAAAGTTGCTCCCTCCGACAACGAGCACCTTGCCGTTCTCGAGCAGGGTGGCAGTGTGGAAAGGACGCGCAGTACTGAGGCTACCCGTGGGTGACCAGCTCCCGGTGGACGGATCGTATACCTCGGCGCTGGTGAGTAATGTAGGACTGCTGAACGAGCCGCTGATGCCTGAGGCGACCAGCACTTTTCCATTCGAAAGCAGCGTGGCCGTATGAACATTGCGCGCTTGAGTCATGCTTCCAGTGGGACTCCAGGTTCCTGTGGCCGGGTCGTACAGCTCAGCCGTGTCGAGCGCGGTGTTGGCCGGTCCCTCTCCGCCCGCAACCAGCACTTGCCCGGTCGGAAGCAGTGTCGCGGTCGCGTTTGTGCGGGGGGTCATGAGGTTGCCGGTGGCAGACCAGACTCCCGTCTCGGGATCATAGAGTTCGGCGGTATTCAATTTTGTCGTGCTGAAGCCACCGCCGACCAGCACCTTCCCATTCGACAGACGTACGGCAAAATGGTTGGTGCGCGGCGTCCCCAGATTTCCTGTGGCGTTCCATGCTCCTGTCGCTGGATCATAGATCTCGGCGCTGTCTAGCGCGCGACACACGAGCGGGGGTCCGGTACAGGCCGTACCACCGACCACGAGAGCTTTGCCGTTGGTTAATAGGGTTATGGACGGAATGAACCTCCCGGTGCCGAGGGGACCAGTTGTAGTCCAAGTTGGTTGTTGCCCCATGACGTGGGGAATCCCTGCCAGCAGACATATCAACTGTATGACGCTGAACACCGCCAAGAAGCTGAACCGCGGACGTGTGGCAAAAGCGCTTAAATGGCGAATATGCAGATTCATGTTTTTCTCCTTTGATCCGCTGCCGCAGGTCAGAGTAATCGTCTGACCGGCCGGTTCAAAGACTGTTACCGCCTTGTCGCTGTCCCGTAGCTCGACGCCGGCGTGTAGGTACCCACTATCCAAGAAGGAGGCTTATATGTTGTGCACATGCAGCCACCATCAGGGAGGTCCATATATGTGCCCTCCGCACACACAAAATCAATCTTCATGGACAAGCAGCCCCGACCATTACCGAAACAGATACCGTCAGCGTCACAGGAGTAATCGTTAACACCCCCAGTGGCGGGTTTTCTACTGCAGCGCGAGGAGCCCGGTCCATTCGGTGGCGGCGGCGGCGGTAACACCGACAGTGGGGGCAACTCTCTACCCCCCAAGTGAATCGGGAACAGCGGCGAAACCTGTCCATCGGGAGCTTTGTCCAGCATCCCGCCTCCCAAACATCCTACCGCCGCCACTGGCGAATAGGGGCATGTTTGCTGCCATTCGAGAGAAGCTGCGGGGACGGACAATTCATAAATATCGGTGGCAGTGACGCAGCTATTACTCGCTCCTGAAGATAAAGTATCGGGATCACAGGAACCACTTTCTACCGCAGCGACCCACGTCTCGAAATTAAGACAAGTACACCCGATCGCGGACCCACAGCATGGATGCTCGCCCTCGCCACACCAGGCAGAACAGCCTCCCTTGACTATCCGTATACGCAAACCCAACGGATCCGTCCACGTCAGGGGATTGTTGCCCACATACGTATACCCGTTCCCCAGGTTGGCCCTATCGGTCCATATTCCGATTGGGTCTCGCTGCAAGAATCGCCCTCGTGCTGGGTCATAGAATCGGGCGCGGTAGTAATACAGCCCCGTTTCGGGATCATACCGGCGGCCCGCGAACAGGTAGGGATTCGCGACGGCATTCTGCCCGAAGGTCGGTCGCCCATAGGCATCATAGGTGACGCTCTGCACGATGACGCCGCTCGAGTTGGTCAGCGCCGTTACATTCGTCCTGCCGTCTTGATGATAGTAGAACGTCTGATCCACGATGCCATCATTGTTGTCGTCTTTGTCCAGCGTCAGCGGCTCATCAATCCACATCCCGTAGACGTACTG
>JACQTD010000027.1 GCA_016210985.1 Acidobacteriota bacterium | reverse complement strand
GATGCTGCGGGTCGGTTCCTACGAGAATTATCGATAAAGTTGATCGCATAGATCTATGTCGAACGTTGAACTCCTCTCAGGCTCGGGGAGCCGGCTAATAGCTGTCGGGATTGACCAGCACTACGGTTCCAAGCAGCTGACCGCCGGCGCCGCTCGTGTTGCCGGTGGTCTCATGGACATCTCCGGGCTTTCCGCCGGCCATGCGTCGGGCAATGAATGTCCCCCGAACGGTCTTGCCTCCTCCGCAGGATTGGACAAAGAAGCCGCCGAAGTTTCGGACGGGGAACTGTTTCTTCCCGTTTGCGGGCGATTCCAGCGGGCTGTACATGACGACGGGGATCAGACGCGGACTCTCATTGACGCCGTAGGCGCTGCTCTCGACATACCACCCCGACTTCCCCTTCACGGTCTTGGCTGAGGGATCCGTTCCCAGCAACTGGTTGCACCCCTGGGACGTGGGCCCCACCATGTTCCCGGTTTCGGTATAGACGACGTCTCCATACTCGAGCACGCCATCCCAGCCATTGATTATTTCATCCTGGTAGTCGTTCGCACCTCCCCCGGCGGCGCCGAAGTCTACCGGCACAAAATTGCCCGGCGACTCCCAGCTTCCGGTCTTGAGTGAAATGTTCCCATTGTCGGTCATCACATCACGGGAAGTGATGTAACCGGTGACCGTGGAGCAATCGCTCTCTTTGCTCAGATCCATTCCTTCCAAGGAAGGGTCAAAGGGGGAGACATACTTATCGGATTGCACGGCCAGTCCCTTCCAGGTGTGAGGATTGGGATTGAAGTCGCCATGGGGAGGCACATTCATATCTTCATCGTTTGCCCCCACGCAGCGCGGGCCATGTCCGAATTGATCCATGGGCGCCCAGGGCCGCCACCCGCCTGGTCCGCCGCCGCCTTTAAATGGCGCGATCGCCGCCGCGGCACTGACTCGGATATTGACCTGATTCATCCCCAGTGCCGCGGCAAAGAAAGTGCCCGCCGGCCGGGTGATGTCGATCTTGATCACGTTCGATTTCGGAAAGGTGATCTCGCTCGACTGCAGTTGCACGGGCTGCCCGGCGGCGATGTTCAACGCGGCGAATTCTGTGGCGAGTTGCTGGGCGCGTCCGCTGCTCGTGTAATCCCCGGGTTGCGCCAGCAGTCCCTGAGCACCGGCTAGTGCTGCCGCGTCAACCGCGTTCTGGAGCTGATTGCGCACGAAAAAGAAGTATCCCACGTCGACCGACATCGCGGTCGCGCCGAGCAACACGACGGCTCCCGCGGCCGCCAACACCAGAATGGTTCCTCGCTCACGGGCGTTCCGAAGACACTTCATAAGCACCTCGCGTCCATTGCGCTTCCACGATCTGCCGCACCGGCGTCAATAGACCAACGGAATCAGGCGGCTCGTCCGCAACCGGTAATCGCGATAAGTTTCGAAAGAACTTCCTAACACCCGCTCCTCGTTGTTCATTCGTTGGAGCTGCAACCAGGTGAAAACCGCGTAAATGACCACACTGAACCAACTCAAGTTCGCAAGCACCAGGCCCATCCCCGAAATGAATTCTCCGAGGTACATTGGATGCCGAACGTAATGGTAGGGGCCGCCGATCACCGTCCCACGAACTTCAGGCAGAATCGAAAAGCACCGGCCCAGGTAGAAGAGCGCCCACAGCGTAATCGCGGTTCCATTCAGGAGCAGCAGGCTCGCTGTTGCATCCAGGCCCCATGGCTGCGGATTTCGCGGCAGCACCGCCACCACGGTCAGGATGAAAGCGCCCGAAAGCGAGCATAGCCGTACCCGCATCCCTTCGGTCTTCCGTATGGGCTCCCGCCGAACCACGAATAGCCATACCACGGTTCCCAGGAAGACGATGACCAGAGCCTGGTAAGTCAGCGAAGCCAGGAATGCCGGCTCGCTCAGGCCGTTCTTCAAACCGCCCGCACCCGCAGCCAAACCGGCGAGCTGTCTTGTCTTCACCGCCAAGACCACGGCAAAGAAAGCGCCCGGTAAGACACGCCCCGCCAGCATCTCCTTCACGGCCCAAGGCCCAACCCGGCGTGAGGTCGACGAGGACCTCATCGACGATGACCCCAATTGAGGATCTTCCATCATCGTGAGCTCGGAGTTCATACCCGGGTTCCTGTTCCGCGACTCTTCACTGAAAAGTCACCGTCGATCGTTCCGTGCCCCGGATCATCTCGATCGTGTTCTTGGGGGGGGCCGGAGAAGCCACTTCGATCTCCTTCGGCTTTGGCATGGTGCGGCCGGTCCTGGCAGTCGTCGAAGTCCCCGGAGGCAGTCCACCCGCGCCCGCAAAAACCCGACCCGCCGTTGTCCCCGAGGTCTGGACGATTTCCTGATCGGTGGTGTTACGCATGACCAACTGGATCTTGCCGGCCGTGGCAGCCAGGGCGAGCGCTTCGGCCTGTTCGGGACTGACTTGTAGCGTGACCGTCTTGACCTCAATGGGTTTACCGTCCTTTCCGGACTCGCGGGTCTCGATGGTTTGTCCGCTGGCGAGGACCTTTACGTTCTGGAGAATCATCCGCGAATTCGACTCGCTCTGATTGCCCAGGCTGACCGAGGTCGCTATCAAGTCGACGAATGTTCCGGGGGCTATGAAGCCGGCTACGCCGATGACTTCATCGACCCTCACCGTGATGGCGCGAAAACCATCCGGGATGATCGCGGAGAGACCGGCCGTTGTGCCCTCGGGAGCCAGCCTGGACGTCAGGATAGCCTCCCCGGGTGTGAAATCGCTGGCCGCTACCCGATCGACGACCTTGGCAGGGTCTTCAAAAGTTCCCTGAGGCAGGAGATTGTCGGGCCATTCGACAACCTTCAACTGTTCCACGCTGACTCTCGCGCCCAAGGAGATCGGGAGCGCGGCTATAACCACCCGCTTCGGTTCAGCGGCGCCGAATGTGCTGTTCTTGCGGTTAAGCACAGTCTTTATGGAAATTGCGGTCAGGCCCCCGAAGGCCAGCGCGAGCGCCAGGACTAAGATGGCCTTCATGTTCATAAGTTGCTCCCTCTATTCATGGATCATCGTGCTGTTGGCGCTGAGGGTGAGCGAGTTGGAACTGGCGTGGATCAACTCAAGCACGATGGAGGTGTAGGGATAATTGATCGTGACCGCTACATCGCTTCCCGAGGCCGCTTTCGCTCCGGAAATGGTAATCTGTGCCTTCGCGCTCTCCAATCCCCCGCCATTCAAATACTTATCGACCGCGGTCTGCACGGTGCCGGCGTCCGATCCGGAAAAAGCCCCCACTCTGGCACCTTCGCGGGCTGCGTTGGTGATCGTATGATGAATCATCATGGCCCGCCCGTACTCGATCATCCCAATCACGAGTAGCATGAAGATGGGAGCGGCGAACGCGAGTTCGACCGTGCTTTGTCCCCGGGTTCGGTGAACCCGACCGCGGATCTGTTCAGTCACGCGATCTTCCGGAGTCGTCATATTCACCTCCATCAGTAGCGCATGATGGTGGTCGCCGTAAGCATAGTCGGCGTCGCCGGCTGCGCCGACCACCAAGTCCCGCCTTGGGCCCCTCCGGCTATCGGGCGGGTCAGGAGATTGTCAATGAACGCTTGGACCGGAGAAGAGTACGTGAGACTGACCTGGCAGGTGCAGTTGCTCCCCACCCCGCCAACGGTCGCTGAGATGGAGCAACCGGCCGAATTGAGCCCGGCAGAGTCTACGTAGGCTTTCACCGCTGCTTCCATGGCCCCGCTCGACGAATCGGCCTGTGTTCCTCGGCGGGCGCCGACCCGCGAGGCGTTCGTGATCACCTGTTGTGCGCGAAATGTGAAGCCGAAATGGAGCAAGCCCGCCATGAGCAATGCCATAATTGGCGTAACCAACGCGAGTTCGACGAGGATTGCGCCGGACTGCCTCGAACGGCGGCCAGGGCACACAGGCAGTCTGTTTTCCCCTGACGGGTTCATAGCATCATGCCTGCGAATACAACGGCGCCGCACGAAATGGCTACGCCGTAAGGAATGGTCACCGCGGGCATTCCGAAGATTGATCGTGGAGGCGCGGTCCTTGGGGGCGATGAAGCCGAATCCGGTCCTCGACCCGATGGCCTCCTCCTGCAGATTTGAACCAGGAGCGCCGCAGCGGCCAGGAGCCCGCCGAATAGTGCCGAGAGTAGAAAAAGGATGAGGAGGCCCTTCCATCCAACGAGCGCGCCCATTGCGCCCATCAATTTCAAATCGCCTGCGCCAATTCCGCCTAGAACGTAGGGGATGGCAAGGACAGCCAGTCCCGTGAGCATTCCTGCCATCGCAGCGGCCCCCCCTCTCAGGCCGGAGTCCGCGATTTGAACCGTGAAGCCACTCGACGCGATCAGCGCCGTGAGCCAATTAGGGATTCGACGACGCCTCAGGTCGTAGATCGTCACCATTGCCGCGCTCAGAACGAGTATGGTTGCAATCGCCGCTTGTTTGGTTGCTGAGTCCATCGTCAACTTTTGTAAGAAAGTAGCCTGATCGCCGAACCCCCGCGGACGCCCCGGTCGCCGAATGGCTGCCCCTGGGACACCCCAACTAAACCCACATGCAAATAGTACACGCGGCCTGCCGGGCACGACCGCGCGACAATTCACAGCGGCACTGTCCTAAGCCGCGTTCCTGGGCTTGGATCCTGATGAACTGAGCGGCCGAATCCGGGGGGGTTCAGTCCAACTCAAAAGGACCAGAGAGTTTAGGCTACAAGCTGCTTGTAACGGAGCCCAGCGTGGTTGTGATTCCGCCTCCAAGCGCGGTCAGCGCCGCAACGGAAACAACGGCAATAAGCGCCAGGATTAATCCGTACTCGGCAAGACCTTGACCCTCGTCGCCCCTGAGCAGTTTGAGAATCTTAGTGATCATAGACATCCTCCTCATTCCTTTCTTCTAGGGCATTTGTGAGTGAAGTCACTCCTGCACTTGCCTCGCCCTGAGTCGCAGCGACTCCCGACTGGAGAGCCCCAAATGCCGCCTGTGAGCGAGACAGAGTGTCCGAGTTCTTCGTCTCGGACCAGCCCACACTGGGACCTACTTCGTACTTCCCAGAAAGCGTCGTTGATTTGACAATTATAAGGATAGCGCGAATTCCATTTGAGTCAAGATAGAAGTTGCTACCGGATATTCTACGAGTAAGTATTAGCTTACAGTTGCCGACTTGTCGGTCATTGTGTCTCCGAAACTGTAGCGAAACTACATCGATCGAGGGTCTTTTGAGGTGGATCCTATGGTCGGAATCGCTCCTACGATCATTCAAGTAATGACTTTTCAGGAGGATAGACCGGTCGAATTCAAATTTGCCAGGAAAATTAGCCGTCGGGAACGCTCCTTGCAGCGAGTTCGGCAACGAGTGTCGAGACCGCGTGGATGACCTCCGACGCGATCTTTGCGAGGAGTGTGCTGTGGAGGAAGACCCCCGGACGCCAGCGATTGATTGGCCTGGACCCGGGGGTTGCCTCTCCCTGATGAATGTCGTAGTTGCGGCGACTCCCCAACGTTAATCCTGGGACCGCAGGCTTTCAGCCTGCCCTGGAGTTTGTACATAGTCTCCGCGACTCCATGTTGGGAAGCGTGAAGGATCAGGCCGATTCTGATGTGCCGAGGATGAAAGCGGCCTTTCGTTGCAGGTCCCATCGTGCGACAGCAACCGTTCGGTGACGTCGTGGCTTCTCTTGCCGCCCTGTGGAAACGAGGGCCTGGTTGCCTGCTGGCGGCAGCCGCGGGTTGAACCGCCGACCTACATCGAACGGTAAGAGCTTGTTTACACCCCGTGGCAACGGGGTGTGGTGCAGCATCTGCTTGAGGCCGCGGCTACCCACGCACAGGGCGGCTGGCGGTTGGGCCCATGGCTTGCAGCCAACGGGCAAGAGACGCTTCGCGGTCGTCTCGTAGGTAGGCGGATCGACCCGCGGCTGCCGCCAGCGGGCATCAAGAAGGTCCCAGTCGTCCGGAGCATAGGTAGACGGTTGGGCCCGCGGCTTGCAGCCAGGTACAGAATGTCCAAACTCCAGGCCCCGACCCGACGGTTGGGGCTATTTCCTTACGGCTCTTCGGGCCTGCACGATCCTTTCTTGGCGAGGCCCGATGCGATCTTACGGTTGGGGCTCCGTCGGCCAAGGGATCAAGCGGAGGGAAAGCCGGAAGTTCACCGACGTGGTTGAGCAGGGCGTCGGGCCCGGCGGCCTCGAGCAGATCATGCCAGGGAACTGCGCCGGATTAGGGGGTTTCGCCATCGACGCGGAAGCGATATATTCCGCATCGATCCCGGACACGCACGTGTCGGGTCGAGGAGTGAGGGTCGGACATGATGGACAGCCGGATTGCGGTTTTCATCGATTTTGAGAACATGGCGCTTGGGACTCCCGAGGGTCAGGAGTTTCGTATCAGCCTGGTCCTGGACCGCCTGAAGGAGAAGGGGAAGATTCTTTACAAGAAGGCCTATGGGGATTGGTCACGGATGCAGCAATACCAACGCGAGCTGCAGGAGAACGGCGTAGAGATGCTTGAAATGCCCACTCGAGGCATGCGGCACAAGAATGCCGCGGACATCAAGATCGTAATCGACGCCTTGGAAACCGCTTTTTCCCGTGATTACGTCGACATCTTCGCGATCGTCTCAGGGGACAGCGATTTCACGCCGCTCGTCTCGAAGCTCCGGGAATACAACAAGACGGTCATCGGATTCGGCCATCAGAAATCAACCCACCGTTTGCTGATCGAGCAGTGCGATGAGTATATCTTTTATGAGAGCCTTGTTCGCGCCCGGACCGCCCGGCGGGCACCGGCGAAGGATGAGGGCGGCTTTGCCCTGTTGCGCGAAGCGCTCCATGCCCTCGATCGCGAAGGGATCTCCGACCCCCATTTTTCCCAGGTGAAACAGGCGATGATGCGGAAGGATCCGGCTTTCGACGAGGCAGGCGTCGGGTACAAGTCTTTCGGAAAGTTCCTCGAGGCCGCGGAACGGAAGGGACTGGTGGGAATCGTCCGCGATAAAGTCAACAACATTGCCAAAGTAGTTCAACCGGAATAGGACGGGGAGCCGATTTCCCGCCGTGTCGACGCTAGGGAGAACATGACAAAGACGCGACTCGTGAGGTTGAGTTTCGGCGTGGCTGTGGCGCTGGTGCTGCTGTCGATCCCGAGGGAGAATGCGGCCCAGAGCTTCGATTCCAATGTCGATACCCGACGCTCCGCCAGAGAATCAGGACCACCGGAGGTGGCGGGCTCGATGATCCCCCACACGATTGGCGAGCCGGCTGCCCTCGGCCGGGAGGCCCCACCTAGCGAGATCGGCAGCGTCAACCGGGTCGAACAGGGAGTCCCTGAAGTCCTGCAAGTTGATGACGGATCATTCGAGCAGCCCATCGGATTCCCGAATGGGCCCCAGACTGCTTACTTTCTGAATCGCTTGACGCCATCGAGCTACCCGTCGACCCTCCGCAATATTCAGATAAACTTCGCAGGAAGGGCCAACGGATTACGCGCGAACGACCCCATTTCCGTGCTGTTCGGCGTCAACCCCTCGGGGAGCCAGGATATCCGGGGATTGACGTTCCAGCGCATAGCGACCTTCATTGGATTTCTCAACGGGTTTAACCAGTTTATCCTCCCCGAGCAGATGCAGCCCACGATCCGATCGGGCGATTTTGTCGTGGGCTTTCTGACCAACAACCCGCCGAGCGTCTATCCGGCGGACCAGGACACCACGCCACCTTCGAAAGGCCGGTCGTATGCTGCCGTCAGTGAATCCGAGTTGGTCGTGATCGACACCTATGGTTCGAGCCTGGCGGGTAATTTCGGGATCCGGGCAACCGTAGTTCCAGGAGAGGTGATCAGCGAGGAGTGCAACCCGCAACCGGTGAACTGTCCTGCCACTATTCCGGGAAGCCTCGACAAGAATGACTGCGCGTCCGGGCGAAGGGGCGCCGGGTACCTCGTCGATCGCTATCAGTTCACGGGATCTGAGGGCCAGTCGGTAAGGGTCGATCACGCCTCTTTCTCGCTGGATGCCTACCTCTACTTGATCTCCCCCGCCGGCCTCATCGTCGCCGAGAACGATGACGGCGGGGGAGGAACCAACGCTCGAATCGAGGCGACGGTCACGAGTTCGGGCCTCTGGACCGTCGAGGTAACCTCCTTCGAGCCGGGTGAGGTCGGAGGCTACGACCTGACGCTGGCAGGCTGCTCGTCGGGTGACGGTGGCACGAATAATCCACCTACACTGCTGCGCGTCGATATCAGCAGGACGACCTGTTCGCATGGAAGACTGGATTCGGCCCGCGCGGTCAACGGAAACCCGGTTGGGATACGTTCGGTGTTCAATCCCGGTGGCCGTTGCGTGCCGGGGATCACACCGGTGGCGCTTTCCACTCTTTGTCAGGCCGCTGCGGGTATCGAACTCGTGCCGCCGATCTGCACCGCCTTGACAACCCCGCGACTGGCGCCATCCATTCTCGAAGCGATCGCGTCGCAGCCGTCCCCCCGAAGGATCACGTTCGACAACGACCGGGACGGCCAGCCCGATCCCGGTAGCCCAATGCTTCGTGCTACGTGCGCCATGCCGAGCTCCTTCACGCTCGCGATCGCCGAAGGCATCGGAGATTCCGACGGCGACTCCGTCGCCGTTCGATGGCAGTATCCCGGCACCCGATTCGACTCAGGGAATCTATACGCCACGGTGGATGTCCCCTCCGCGGGAATCGTGGCTGGAATGGAGCTCGTCACGTCGGAGCAACTTGCCGGTTACGACGCCAACAGTATCCTCTGGGAAGCCCCGGATGCAGTTTTCGGCGTTCAGGGAGATTCCGGTGATGGCGGGCTCACGACCCTGACGGCGAGGGTGATCGACATCCCGCCTGCCCCGGCATCGGCGCTCCTGAGCGAGCCGCAGTCCCGAGACGTGGAATACGGAGGGCCGCTTCGACCGGCGATCCGCGAGGGATGCAAACGAAGTGACGGCAACGGTAATTTCAGAATCCGGCTGGTCGCGGATCTGCCGCCTCGAGGCTTCGAGTATCTCGACAAAGTATGGTTCCGTTGGGTTTACGAAGGGAGGTCGCTGACGATCATAGGTGATGTCCCGGCTGCCAATACGGTGGAGTTCTACCTTCCTGAGTCAGAGGTCGGGGCCTCGGCCCGCGTCACCGTGGTCGCCAGTTCCTTTGGGTCCGCAGTCGCCGGCAATCCCAATCCTTTTCTCTCCATGGCCCCAATCGCGAATTGCAGGTTGAGTCCGTGCAGCCTGAACGCGGGCCAGCAAGGGGCCCTCAATCCCATCACGTTTGCCAGCCGGGGGAGTACGACCTTCGACGTCGAACCGGTCCTGGTTGAGGAACTGGGCGGGGAGGTCTGCGCGGACGGCCTCGATAACGACTGCGATGGACAGCTCGATGAAGACTGCAACTTCAATCTTCTCGTCAGTGACGGCGGATGCCCGGACGACACGTTCGAAGTTCGAATCGACGGCCTGGATCTTGGCCAGACTCCTGCCGGCCAGAGTCGGTTCTTTGACATTGCGCAATTCGCCCCGGGAGAGCATGCCTTGGTCATCGATGCCGTGGCCTCGGGAGGGGCGGCGTACGGCTGCACTCCCGACTCGACCGCGACCTACAGGATATCGTTGATCGGCGGCGTGCTTTTTGTTCTCAAAGAGGATTCAAACTTTACCGGGACTTCGGACTCGGGACAGATCAGTGTCGGGGCCCAGGCCAGGTACACCATCAGGATCCCTTAGGACTGGCATCCATACCCGCAGGAGTTCGGTGTACTGGTTCGGCTTGCAGTATAATCGCCTCCTTTTGGTACGGTTAGCCTATCTTCAACCCATGAGGTCTCAATCATGAATACGTTGGTCATCAGGCGGTGGGCGAGTTATGGTTTTGTGATTCTTCTTTTGGCCGGTTTCGGTTCCTCGTGCGCGGGAGACCAACCGGTTCCGCCGAATCCTGCGGAATTCAAGCCCGATGTGCGGCCGCTGCCGCCCGGACTCGCCACTTACGAGGCGATGGCGATTCCGGCCGATAATCCGATGACGCCCGAGAAAGTGGCGCTCGGATGGCAGTTGTTTTTTGACACCCGGTTGAGCGCGGATGGATCGCGCTCCTGCTACTCGTGCCACCTGAACGAACATGGTTTGACCGACGGCCTGCCATTGGCCATCGGCGCGCTGGAGAAGAAACTCCCCCGGCATTCCCCCACGCTGTGGAATATCGGCTACCACAAGGAGTTCTACTGGGATGGCCGGAGCGGGTCGCTCGAGAAGCAGGGAATGGCGGCCTGGACGGGCGGCAACATGGGCGCCAACAAGGACGAAATCACCGCCAAGATCAATGCCATACCCGGCTATCGCGCTCAGTTCCAGACGGTCTTCGGGGGAGAGGCGACTCCGGAGAGGATCATGATGGCGGTCTCCGCCTACGAGCGGACCATTATCGGCGGCCAGTCAGCCTATGATCGGTGGAAAGCCGGAGATGAGTCGGCGGTGAGCGGTTCGGTGAAACGCGGCTACCAGGTTTTCAAGGACAGCAAATGCGATCAGTGCCACGCCGGTGTGCTTTTCACCGACTTGCAGTATCACAACGTCGGCATCGGAATGGACAAACCTGAGCCGGATGTGGGCCGGGCCAAAGTTACGAACAAGCCTGAAGAGACCGGCGCCTTCAAGACGCCCACGCTGCGTGACGTGGCGCGTTCCGCTCCCTATTTCCATGACGGAAGCGGCGCGACCCTTCAGGAGGTCGTTGACCTGATGGTCGGGGGAGGGAAGCCGAACCAGTGGCTCGACAAGAAAAACCTTCAGAAGGTAAACCTCAAACCCGAACAGAAGCAGGAGCTCCTTGAATTTCTCCGGTCACTGACCATCGAGACCAGCCTGGGGGAACCGGCGCTTCCCCAGTAAGTGCGGGATGGAATAGACGTTTACTTGCAGGTCCCATCATGCCACCCCAGACACGCGGTGAGGACGTTTGTGCCTGGGACCGCATGCATCTTGCATGCCCCGAGCCGCAGCTGAAACCGCCCTCGACAGCGGGAATCCGCTATCGTACTGCAGCACGCAAGATGCGTGCGGTCCCAGGAGTGAGGCCGCAGAAACCCCCCGCGCACGGCTCGGAGATTCAGGGCGCTGAAGGTCTGCTATCCACCGGGATGTAGTCTCGAAGCCCGGCACCGAGATAGATCTGGCGCGGCCGGGCGATCTTCTGTTCCGAATCGAGCAGCATCTCCACCCACTGCGCGACCCACCCCGAGGTTCGAGGGATGGCGAAGAGCACCGGGAACATATCGGTGGGGAATCCCATGGCTTGGTAAATGATGCCGGAGTAGAAGTCGACATTGGGATAGAGTTTGCGCTTGATGAAGTATTCATCATCGAGCGCGATCCGCTCGAGTTCGACCGCGATGTCCAGCAACGGGTTTCTTCCCATCACCTCGAAGACCTCTTCCGCAATACCCTTTATGATCCGTGCGCGGGGATCGTAATTCTTGTAGACCCGGTGACCGAAGCCCATGAGCTTTTCTTCGCCGGCCTTGACGCGTTGAATGAAAGCAGGAATCCGCTTCACGTCGCCGATCTCATTGAGCATCCGTATTACAGCCTCGTTCGCGCCGCCATGCAGCGGTCCGTAAAGCGCGGCCGTGGCCGCGGCGATGGCCGAGTAGGGATCCACATGAGAGCTGCCTACGCCGCGCATCGCGCTCGTACTGCAATTCTGTTCGTGGTCGGCGTGAAGGATGAAGAGCACATCGAGTGCCTTTTCCAGTACCGGATTGGGCTTGTATTTCACCTCCGTCATCTTGAAGAGCATATTGAGGAAATTGCCGGCGTAACTCAGGTCGTTGTCCGGATAGGCATAGGGCATGCCCATGCTGTGCCGGTAAGCGAAAGCGGCCAGGGTCGGTATCTTGGCTATGAGTCTATAGGTCTGCTTGAGGCGTGACGAAGGATTGAAAATGTCCTTCGCGTCAGGATAGAACGTCGACAGCGCGCCGATCGTGCTGACGAGCATGCCCATCGGGTGGGCATCGTGGTGGAAACCATCCATGAATTTCTTGACATTCTCATGAATGATCGTATGAAGGGTGATGTGCTCCGTCCACTGCTGGAGTTGGGGGGCGGTGGGAAGTTCACCGTTCAGAATGAGGTAAGCGGTCTCGAGATACGAACTCTTCTCCGCAAGTTGATCGATCGGGTATCCGCGATAGAGGAGCACCCCCCGATCGCCGTCGATGTAAGTGATGCGGCTCTTGCAGGCGGCGGTATTATTGAACGCCGGATCATAGGTCATGAGGCCGAAGTCTTTCTCGTTCACCTTGATCTGGCGCAGGTCCAGGGCTCGGATCGTGCCATCCTCAATGGGGAACTCATACTGCTTTCCGGTTCGGTTATCGGTGATCGTCAGGGTGTCTCTGCTCATCGTCTCGGTCCTTCTTGTCTCGGGGCGTCCAATGACCGTCATTTTCGTATAGTTGCTGCTCCATTGCAAAAGGATGGGCAGGATAGCAGATTGAAGGGGATCCCGCCGCAGGGATTGCCGCCCGGCGGGAGGAATGTCGTATAATGCCCGAGGTGGTACGGGCCGCTTTTTTGGGATCGTCTCCAAAAAGTGTGAAGTCAAGGAGGGAGGTGAAGAGGCCGCATAGCGGCCATTGAATTTAGGCCGGCCTTGCGGACCCCAAACAGCCCCGTCGCATCGCGACGGATGAAATAGGCCTGATGAAATCACTCAAGTGTGGCATCACTCTCCCCAAACTCCCCTCGTCGCTACGCGACGAGAACTAATCTTGTCTG
>JACQTD010000294.1 GCA_016210985.1 Acidobacteriota bacterium | reverse complement strand
GGCCCCACAGGGACCGGCCTATTCGCCCTCCGGGTAAGCCGTGTGAACACGGCTGGGGCTGGGAAACCGTCCCTGCGGTGGTTAGTGATTCACTTGGCTTCCACTTGCAAAATGTAGAAACTCCAGGGGGCGGCGCGCCGCCCCCTTCATCCCTCCCTCCCGGGTCGGTGTGCCGAAGAAATTCGGCTCACCGGCCCAGGCTAGGGTCGGACCTCGGACTCCGGACTGCGGACTTCTCCATGACCACTTACTGCGACGTCGCACCGGGACACCCGTTCCACGGACCCTATCATGATACCGAGTACGGCTTTCCGGTCCGGGATGACCAGCGCTTATTTGAACGATTCACGCTGGAGATCAACCAGGCGGGCCTTTCCTGGCTGACGGTCTTGAAGAAACGCGAGAACTTCCGGGCCGCGTTCGATCGCTACGATATCGATCGCGTGTCGTCCTACGGCCGGAGGGAGGTCTCACGCCTCCTGCGCGATCCCGGCATCATTCGCAATCGACTCAAGATCGATGCCGTGATCGAGAATGCCCGTGTCATTTCAGCCATTCGGGAGCAGCACGGATCCTTCGCTGCCTGGCTCGATGCTCAGCACCCGCTGACGAGGGAAGCTTGGGTCAAATTGTTCAAGAACACCTTCCGCTTTACCGGAGGAGAGATCACCGGCGAGTTTCTTATCAGTACCGGTTATCTTCCGGGAGCGCACATCCGCACCTGTCGCGTCTTTCAACTCGTCCTGAAAAAGAACCCTCCATGGATCGAGCGTACCGCCGCCACTCCTTGAGATTTGCCGAGCTGATGGGGAGGACATCATGAAAACTACTCCCGTGGTTCACGTGGGCACGATGGCGCTGTTAGCACTCCTTCTCGTACCGCTGCCCGTACAGTCGCAGGGTGGGAAGCAGGTGACCACGGCGCAAACGGCCCGAGCCATCGCAGAGATCGAAAGACTGGCAAATAAGGCGATTCAAGATGCTTCGGTACCGGGCCTGGCCATCGCCGTAGTATTTCAGGACAAGGTCGTGTACGCGAAAGGGTTCGGCGTGCGTGACGTGAACATGCGCCAGCCCGTGGGCGCGGATACCGTATTTCAGCTTGCGTCGGTTTCCAAACCCATTGGCGCCACCGTGGTGGCCAAATTGGTTGGCGAAGGAAAGATCTCGTGGGATTCCAAGATAAGCCATCTTGATCCTTACTTTGAAATGTTCGATCCGTGGGTCACGCGTGAGATTACGATCCGCGATCTGTACGCGCATCGAAGCGGCTTGCCCGAACACGCCGGTGATCTCCTGGAAGACCTGGGGTGTTCCCGCACGGAAATCCTGCATTGCTTACGCTACCAACATCCTGGCAGCAGTTTTCGCTCAAAGTACGCCTACACGAATTTCGGCCTCTCCGAAGCCGGCTTTGCGGCCGCTAAGGCATACGGATTGGAATGGGAGGTCGCCAGCGAGCAAAAACTATACAAACCGCTGGGCATGAATTCCACAAGCTCGCGATATGCCGATTTCGTCGCGCGGACGGACAAGGCACTGGGACATGTGCTCATAGATGGCAGGTGGGTACAGAAACACCAACGCGATCCTGACGCACAGTCGCCCGCGGGCGGGGTGAGTTCGTCGGTAAATGATCTGGCAAAGTGGATCCGGCTGCGGCTGGCGAATGGAAAATTCGACGGCACCCAGATCGTGGATGAAAATGCGCTTGCGGAGACACATCGCCCGCACATGCTGACCGGCTTCAATCCCCTGAACGGTCTTCCGGGCTTCTACGGCTTGGGGTGGAATGTCGGCTATGATCAACAAGGCCGCTTGCGCCTGAATCATTCGGGTGCCTTTGGGTTGGGCGCGGCGACTTACGTGAACCTGGTGCCCGGCGAGCAATTGGGCATTGTCGTGCTCACGAATGCGTCTCCCATAGGCTTGGTGGAGGGATTGGGTATGATCTTCATCGACACCGCGCTTTATGGGAAATCAACCCAGGATTGGCTCACCCTCTTCAAACGCGTCTACTCCGATCCCGCGTCCATCGGTATCGTACCCGGCCCGGATTATTCCAAACCGCCCGCGTCGCCTACGAGCCCGCTGAAGAATGAAGCCTACCTGGGAACCTACACGAACCATTTCTTCGGCGATATTTCCATTATCGAAAAGGGCGGCGGGCTCGCCATGGTGGCGGGACCGCAAAAATGGACATTTCCGATGAAACCGTATGATCGCGATGCCTTCATTTATGAAACCACGGGCGAGAATGCGATCGGCACGTCAGCCATCAGATTCACGATCGGCGCTGATGGCAAGGCAAGCCAAGCGCTCGTCGAACATCTCAATGAGCACGGCGAAGGCATGTTCAAGCGCGTTGAGGCCCGCCGATAGCTAGGGTTCAGGTAGCCTTGGGTTCGCCAAGCGAGCTCTTGCCGGGTAGCGCCGCCTCCAGCCGTCGATCGACCTCATCCCATCGGATATTCAACATGAACGCATCAACATACCTCCCCGCAGCCGAGCCATAGTCCAGTTGGTAGGAATGCTCGTACATGTCCAGGACGAGGAGCGGGTAGCTCATCGGCGGGTTGTGCATGTGATCCCACGCCCAGTAGTTGTGCACCGCCCGGGTCTGGAGATTATAAGCCAATACAACCCAACCCGATCCTCCTGAAAGGGCGGCTGCGGTTAGCTTGAACTCAGCTTCCCATTCCTCGTAACTACCGAACCACCGCCGGACCAGATCGAGCGCCTTTCCAACCGCCTTCCCATCGCCTCCAAGATTCGCGAAATAGAGTTCGTGGAGCGCCACGGATCCCGTGCGCACGAGTTCTTCCCTTTTCAGATCGCCATAAACGAACGCGGGCAGATCCTTCTCGCGCAGGAGGATGTCGAGACGCCGCTCGACGGCATTGAGCGCTTTAACCGCCCCGCCGTAGTTATTCTCCCAATGCGACCGGATCAGCTTCTCGGAGATGCCCTTGAGTCTGGCCGGATCGAAGGGGAGGGGCTTCGGTTGATGCCGGCCGCTGAAGGCCATCGACTTTGAAGCCGGTTGAGATGCTTGGAGGGCTTCTTGACCGGCCTGGTCCTCGTTACCCATTGGCTTTCTCACGACCACATCCGGGATACCGCTGATCGCGAGACCGGTCCCGCCCGCCACCATGGTGTTGAGTGCTTCACGTCTTGAGTATCGTTCCATGCTCGGATGGCCTCCTGGATCGGATAAATCGCAAGCCCGAATGGTTCATTTCCGCATTCCACATCCGGCACCGAACGGACTATCCCGATTCCTGCTGCAGTATAGGCTTAACGACGAATGCCAACCATTCCCGGGAGCATGAGCGCAGCCGGGTCCGGCTTTGATCGTTCCAAATCGCCTCTTGGTTGCCTACCCTGGCATGGCTGGTGGCAAAGCGGTGCATGCTAGAAGCATGCGGTCCCGGGCAGGCTGAAATTTAATTCAACGTTTTGCGTGCTGCGGGAGTATTTAGTTCTGGCAGATGTAGACGAGCGGGGTCAGGATGGAAGCGGCGATAGGCGCGGGGGAAGACCGACTGATGAGCTTGGATCCGGGGACGGAAGAAGCCGCGAGGGAGTTAGTGCTGCGTGCCCGGACAGGAGACGCTGAAGCGTTCGATCAGCTGATGGTCCTTCATCAACGGCGGGTTTTGAACACGGCCTGGCGGCTACTAGGCCAGCTCGAGGACGCCAAAGATGCGGCACAGGAGGTCTTTCTCAGGCTCTATCGGTTCCTTCCCCGGCTGGATGGTGATCGGGATCTACGGCCCTGGCTCTACCGGGTGACGATCAATGTCTGCAGGGACGCAGAGCGACGCCGCAGGTCCGGTGGCACGGTATCTCTCGGTGCCGAAATGGAACGCTGCTCGGCGCTGTTCTCGTCCCTGCGGGATGCGCATGCCGTGCTCCGGTCGCTAGGGTCCGAAACCCTCCGGCCCGAGGAGTACAGCGCGGTCCGCCGTGCTGTCCGGGACCGCATCCGGGACGATGCCGCTCCGGCGGGGCCCTGGTACCGGTTCCCTTAATGGTAAAACTGGAGACCAGCGATCCCAACGTCGTCATCGTCTGGATTCTGGCCACTCAAGGAGAATAAACGAATGCGTATCTCGAGAGCACACGTATTTTCTCTGATCCTCTTCTTCATCGTCTCCGGTCCGGTGGCTCGGGGAATCGAGGCTTCCAGCTCAATTCCACAGGAACCGAGGACCATCCTCAGGGTTGTCGACGTCAAGCACGCAGAGGTCGGTTTGCTGGCGAATGCCATCCGGCAGATAGGCTTTCGGGGGAGTGTGGTCCCCGACGCCGCTTCGCGAACGCTGACGCTCCGCGGAAACGGAGAAGAGGTTAATGCCATGGGGGCCATGATCGAGAAACTCGATGTCGCACCTCCACCTGTGAGGAACCTCGAACTCACGGCCTACCTCCTGGTCGCGCTCGACAAGCCTCAAACCGACCCCCCGCTTCCGGCGAAGCTCGAAACGGTCGTTAAGCAGCTTCGAGCCACGTTCAATTATCAGGGTTATCAGTTGCTCGAAACCCTGGTGGTCCGCAACCGTGAAGGGAAGGAGGGATCGGTCACCGGAGTCGTGCCGTCGTCGCCCGAAACGCCGCTCAAAACCTTTTATACGTTCTCCTACCGATCCGCGGACGTCGCCAGAGATGAGAAGGGGAATGTCATACGAATCGACCGGCTCATCCTTGGCGCCCGGATTCCCATCCCCGTGGAATCCGGCGCCCAAGACGACAAGGTGCAATATCAGAATACGGGCGTCCAGACCAATGTGGACATGCGAGAGGGTCAAATGGTAGTGATCGGCAAGGCCAATGTGGATGGTTCGAACAACGCACTGATCATCGTCCTCACGGCGAAGGTAGTGGAGTGACCGGTTCCGGGGGAATGAATTCTCTCCACTTGAATGGCCTTTACTTGGTGGCCAGGACGGCCAGGTAGGACTTTGAGATGACGAAGGCACCTTCAGCCTCAACGATCTCACCAACCCGCTCGCCGAGCCGACGCGCAAGATCTTCCCGGGCCTCGGGCTCGAGGAGCGTATCCCTGAGGAGGATCGTGGACCGATAGTAAGCGAGAAACGAAGCCACATCGGGAAATCGCAACTCGTTGTGAAAATTCTCCAGGTCCACACGGGCGAAGTGTGATCCCATGAGCGGCAACACTTCATTTTCCAATCGCTGGCGCCTTCGGATGATCTTCGCGGGCTCCGGACGGCCGCTCACCATCACATGCAATCTCCGAAGCTGGTGATTGTTGTCGTCCGCGGGGCCGATAACGAAAAACCGGCCTTTCGATTTGAGGATGCGATGCACCTCCGTGAGGAGCTTCTCGAGATCCCAGACGTAATAGATAGCAAAACAGCAGGACGCCAGATCCTTGGAAGCGTCTTCGAATGGCAGGCGCTGGTTGCAGTCGTGCAGCCTGAACTCCAGCTGGGGCAACCCTGCCCCATGTTCCCTGGCACGTTCGAGCAGTTCCGGTGTGACATCGAGGCCGACGACATGTCCCACCGGGCCGACGCGGCCGGCAAACGGGATGCTCTGTTTCCCGGTTCCGCAGCAGAGATCCACGACGTGTTCGCCACTTCGGACCGCCGTCATGCCCATGATGAATTCATTTACCTCCCGCTGCCCGAAGCGATGATAGGCCTCGATCCATGTTGCGACGTTCGATCGCCATTCATCCCGCCGGATCTCCTCGCGCGGGTGATCGATATTCCCTGTATACTCCGGGCTCATGCGATCACGCTTTCGTCGGTCGATTCACGCTGCAAAATTCCGTTTCCCGTCGGATCGCCGCGCAACCGGTTCAACACCTCCGGCAAGGTCAGCGCGGCCTCAACGTCTGGCAGTAGAAAAGTGCGGCCGTCCTCCCGCAGGATCGATAACTCATCATACAGCATCCGGGCCCGCTCGTCCTCGCAGGCATGCCGACTGATGATCAGAAAGTCGCTTCGGAGAATAAGTGCCCCGGAACTCGACTTCCAACGCACCCGAGGGATTTTAGGATTGATAGTGAAGAAGGATAGGGCGGGAGATCGCACCATGGCCAGACTATTGCTCTCTACTACGGTGACTCCTCCCTGCGGCAGAAACGGTTTCAGGGCATCCCAGGCGTCTGAGATGTGCGAGGGCCGGCAAATGACCCACCGCACCCGATCGGCTCCCGAAGCCAGGTAACGTGCCGTGTCTGTGCCCGCCTCCGCCAGAATAGCCGGATCGGTGATGATCCTGTATCCGCCCGCCAGCGATGAACATACGCCGCACCCCGATCCCCCACGGGGACAGCCCTTGAGCAGGTCATGCGTGACGGTGACTTTGACTGCGGCAGGGGTCAACCCGGGCCACCGGGCGATGAGCGCTGCCGCGAGCGCCGTCTTCCCGGACGCGCTCGAGGCGCCCGAAACCACGACCAGACCATCATTTTGGTTCGTCACGGGCTAAGTGGGGCCTCCCATGCCAGCATAGATATCTTTCGGCCGGTCTTCAAGCAGGTCGCGTCTTGACCCTTAGACGCCCGGCTCTTAGAATGACTCGTTTGGCTCGACCAGGAACTTTCTCACCGGGGGTGGCGTGTCGCTAACAGCCATCAAGATCCGCGGGGCGCGAGAGCATAACCTCAAGAATAT
>JACQTD010000297.1 GCA_016210985.1 Acidobacteriota bacterium | reverse complement strand
AGATGATGCAAGTGTGGCGAACCCCGAGCAGCGGCACGCCGCCGAATTCCGCGTAGTCGAAACGGTTCTTCAGCCGCTGGAACGCGGGGCGGGACAACAGCGCACCCACTTGCGTCCGCACGCTCTTGGTCATCTCCTGCCTGAGCACCTTAAGCAACATTTCAAGGATGCCTTCGCTCGTCTTCAGGATGACATTCCCGGTGAAGCCGTCACAGACCAGGACGTCCGTCTCGCCGGTGCAGATGTCGCGGCCCTCCACGTTTCCGACGAAGTTCAAACCCGATTGCTCGAGCAGCTTGTACGTCTCGCGCGTCAGATCGTTACCCTTGGCTTCCTCTTCGCCGATCGAGATCTGGCCGACCCGCGGACGTTTCACACCCAGAAGCGACCTCGCATAGATATCTCCCATCATGGCGAATTGAACGAGGTGATGGGGCTTGCAATCGGAATTGGCGCCCACGTCCAGGAGCACCGCCCAGCGCGAGGTCAGCGTCGGTAAAACTGCCGCCAGCGCCGGCCGGTCGATCATCGGTAGAGTTCGCATCACCAGCTTGGCTAGCGCCATGATCGCGCCGGTGTTGCCCGCGCTGACAAAGGCGGATGCCCTGCCCTCCTGCACCGCGCGCATCCCGACGTGGATCGAAGATCTACGCTTGCGTCGAAGCGCCTGCGCCACCGGCTCGTCCATCTCAATGACCGACGGGGCATCAAGAAAATGGAGCGCCCGCGGCCTCGTGCCCGCACGCTTTCGGACCTCATCCCTCAGCCGGACTTCCGGCCCGATCAGGAGGACGGCCATCGGGAAGTCCTCCAGTGCCTGCAGCGCTCCTTCGATCTCGCTGCGGGGTGCCGCATCCCCTCCCATGGCGTCTAGGGCGATGGTCAGCATCGGTTGCGGCTATTCTTCCTGGATGACCTGGACCTGTCGACCCCGATAATACCCGCACTTCGGACAGGCGCGATGGGGAGCGATCGGCTCCCGGCAGTTGGCGCAGAGCGTCAGGCTCTGTGTGTTCAAGGCATCATGCGCCCTACGGTTGGCACGCCGCGTTTTGGAATGGCGGCGCTTTGGATTAGGCATGGTATCGACTCCGTTTAAGTATCCCTTTCTGAAAAGAGTTCCCGAATCCCGTCCCACTGCGGCCGCTCGGAGTGCGGCGGGCAGTGGCAGGGCCCCTGGTTGAGGTCCGCCCCGCAATGCGCGCAGAGACCCCGGCAGTCTTCACGGCAGAGATGGCGGTGGGGCAAAGCGAGCAGGATCTGCTCCCGGACCAGTCCGTCCACCTCGATCTGGTCATTCCGGTAAAAGGAACAATCCATCGCCCGCGCGTCCAGTTGAAACTCACCGCTTTCGGCAATGCTGTTCTCCGACGCAAAGTAGAGGTCAAACTGGGCCGAAATCGGCAGGATGTACCCGTTCAGGCACCGGTCGCATGTAACCGACAAGACCGCCTCCAACCGGCCGGCGGTATGAACCTCCGAGCCGGTCCGCCGCAGCGTGAGATCGATAGCGGGGGCCCGGTTCAACTCCAGGCCCGGCTCCGCAAGTTGAAAAGAGACCGGATATTCGTAGACTACACGAATTTCGTCCTGCTCCAATTGTTTTAAATCGATAATCACGGCGAAAACAACTCATTATAGGTGCTAACCTTCGATTGTCAACGAGTAGTCCAACCGCAGATCAGGCTAAAGGTCTTTTGCCTGAATGAATAACCCAAGGTGGCAGAAGCTACTCGAAGTCTCCATTTTGAACCGCCGGAAATGATCGCACCCAGAGTCGCAGCGACGCGGCGCCGGACGATCCGTCTCGACCTGCGGGTCCACGGTGGCTCCGCGTGAGGACCTCCTTGACCGGGTTCTCCGCTCCTCCATATGATGAAGGCCGTTCCCAGCCTATGCGGCTACTCCTAAAGAACGGGTTCCTAGTGGACCCCTCCCAGAATCTCAGCGAAGTCCTGGACCTTCTCACGGTCGATGGTCTTGTGGCCGCGCTGGGTCACAATCTGCAATCGAAGTCGGATCAGCAGATCGACGCCTCCGGCAGGCTGGTCGTTCCAGGACTGATCGACCTCCACGTCCACCTTCGCGAACCCGGCCGGGAGGACGTCGAAACGATCGAAACCGGCGCTAAGGCCGCCGCCGCCGGGGGATTTACTTCGATCTGCTGCATGCCGAACACCCAGCCCATAAACGACTGCGCTGCCGTTACCACCTACATCCGATCCCGCGCCAGCCAGGTCAACGTGGTCAACGTCTGGCCTGTCGGGGCGATTACCCGCGCATCGGAAGGAAGGGAACTGGCAGACTTCGCCGAAATGATGGCCGCGGGAGCGGTCGCCTTCTCGGATGATGGGAAACCAGTTCCCGAAGCGCAGTTGATGCGGCGCGCTCTGCAGTACGCCGCCCAGCTCGGAATGCCCATCATCGATCACTGCCAGGACCGTTCGCTATCGGCCAGGGGGGCCATGCACGAGGGAGCCGTCTCCGCCATGCTGGGCATCCCGGGCATCCCCGCCTCGGCGGAAGAGTCCCACGTCGCACGCGACATCCTGCTTGCAGAGGAGACGGGTGGCCAGATCCATATCGCCCATATCAGCACACGCCGGGGGGTGGAGATGGTGAGGGCCGCCAAAGCCCGGGGCGTGCGCGTCACCGCCGAGGCCACCCCCCATCACCTCTTCCTGACTGAGTCTGCCGTCCTGGGATTTGACACCAATTTCAAGATGAACCCGCCTTTGCGCACCGAGGACGACCGACAGGCCCTCATCCAAGGCCTCGCCGACGGAACGATCGACATCCTCGCCACCGACCACGCGCCGCACCACCTCGATGAGAAACTCGGCGAATTCGATCGAGCGCCGTTCGGTGTGATCGGGCTCGAAACCGCCATTCCGCTCGTGCTGGATCGCCTCGTGAACCCGGGACTCATCGATCTTTCAAGATTCGTGCAGCTCGCCTCGACCTCCCCGGCGAGCCTTGTCCGGAAGGAGCGGGGCACTCTTAAACAAGGCGCGGTGGCCGACGTTACCGTTCTCGACCCGGATCTCCAGCAGACCTTCGACGCCAACCGATTCCGCTCCAAGTCCCGGAACACCCCCTTCGATGGTTGGCAAGTCAGGGGAGGGGTCAGCTACACCATCGTCGCCGGCGAGGTGGTCTATGATCGGTCCCAAAACCAATAGGGAGGCCGAGATTCGGGCCTCCCTATTCTTTAGGTTTAGTTCTGTGCCCCCCGGCTCCGAGCCGGGTATGAGGGCGTAAAGAGAGTTCGACAGCGAAACGGGTTTCTGCCGGCCACCCTCGTCGTCGACTCAAGTGGCGCAGTTCACTTTCGACCTTAATTGGTCGGGAACGAAGGGCAGGAACCGCCGCCTAGGGTCGTGAGCAACGCAATGACTAGCAAGAACAGCATCACCGGATCGATTGCTCCCAATTGTTTTCTCATTTCAATGCCTCCAGAAGAGATTTTGTAAAAAGTCGAATGTATAGATGCGTGAACTGGCCAATTGGTTTACTAGACTAAACCAGTTTAGTGGCAGTCACCAGGTTGCTGGCCCCCAAGTCGAGCCAACCGCTATCGTAGTTTTAAACGCCCTAGAAACAGCTCCAAAACAAACCTGAACAAACAGTTTTGCATCTTACAGACCAGTCCCGAGGGGTACAGGGGCTGTTCGTAATGATCGAAGTCAGGATTGTGAATTGATGGATTGGTTGACCAGGATAAACAGCTTAATTACCATGTACATTGGTGAGTACTCAAACTGGAGAGGGACCCAGCCGCACGGCTAGAATCCATCGAGCGGCGGCTAAGCCCAGGCCACATAAAAATGACACAAACCGGGGACCGCGAACTGAGAATAGATGACACCGCGCCGGCCGGCGATTACCTCGAGATTATGCAGGCCGACTCGGTATCGGTAGCGGACGATCCACTTCGGGCATCGCAGGCCGCCCAGGGACTGATCTATCGCGGCCGGCTGGACGAGGCTGCAGAGCTACTCTCGCGCTTCGGACGATCGATAGATCAGCGACTCAATCTGAAAGATGCGGGTGAACTTGGCCTGGCCCGTGCCGAACTGGCTTATTGGCGCGGGCTGTATGAGGAATCGGCAAGCAATGCGGAAAGCGTGCTCGGAATCTTCCGACTGATTGAAGACGCAGCCGGAGAGGGGCGTGCGCTCTACCTGCTCGGACGGATCGCGCGGAGGAAAGGCGATTTCGATCTCGCCAACCGGGAGTTCGATCGGAGCCGGACCATCCTTGAGGCTCTCCCCAGGAACCAGAGCCGGTTTCTGCTTGGATGCGTCCACTACAATCTTGGCGTCATCCGCCAGCAGCTCGGGGAGATCGAGGAGGCCGAGCGTTTTCTGACGGCGGCCCTTGAAGAATTGAAGTCGTCCGAAAACGGACGCTTTTATGCCATCGCCCTCAATAGCTACGGCGTTCTGCTCAAAACGAAGGGGGCTTATCCAGAGGCGATTCAGACTTATCAACAGGCCATTCAACTGCTGAACCGGCACGCATCCTTTGACGATCTCGCGCACGCGCTCAACAACCTGGCCTTCGTCCAGATCCTGACCGGACATGGGGACCAGGCAGCGCGTAACCTCTCCGAGAGCCTCGAACTCCGGCGGAGAGCCGGAGACATAGCGGGTGAGGCGGGAACGCTCGACCTCATCGGCCGGCTGCATCTGAGCCGGGGTGAATACGCAGAGGCCGAACAGGCCTTCAGGAGTTCCATTGACACGGCTGAGCTGGCCCAAAACGATCATGAGAAGGCTGTGGCCCTGATCGGTCTGGGTATGTTGCTGAACAAGTCAGGCCGCGCTGAGGCGGCCCAGGGTCCGCTCCTTGAGGCGGAGCGTCTCGCGGTTCAGTTGAAGAGCAGGATGATCGAGGCCCAGAGTCTCCTCTATCAGGCGGAGCGCTCAGCGCTCCTCGGGTCAGGCGCCGAAGGCCAGCAGCTCCTGGCCCGCGCGCGCGGGCTGCTCGAGCGTTATGCGGACAGGTACTGTTCAACTGAGGCCGACCGGCTCGATGCCCTGCTGCGAGGAGAGAAGTTCCGGATTTCCGATGGTGCGTTTTCGATCACCAGGTCTTTCCTCCCCCCATGGAGGGAGGCCCACGACGCCTTGGGGCGGTACCTCCTGGGCGAGTCCCTGAAATTGGCGGGCGGCTCCCAGGTCGGCGCCGCGAGGATCCTGGGTGTAACCAAGGCGTACATCACGATGCTCAGACGAAAACACGGAATTTGAACCGCCTTTCCAACGCGCGCTGATTCGGGCGGCGGGCGCGGCGGGCGGCCGGACAACCCTGTCCAGGTCAAATGGCAACCAAGAGTGCGGGCGGTACCCGATGGCGGCACCGCAGGAGCGTTCGAGGACGATGAGGAAAATCTGGCGGGCACTTCTCGTAACGATGCTGGTGGCGGGCTTCGCATGGCCTGCCATGGCCGGAGACACCCACGGTGGAGGGCCCACCGGCGGTCCCACAGCCGGCACGACCGGCTTCTTTTCGGATGAGGGTGGCGCGGTACCCGTCCTGGGAGACGCTTCGAAGAAGAGCGCCCGGATGGGTGCTTTCAGCGCGGCGGCGGAAGAGATGGGCGCGCGCGCGCCGATGCGGAGTCCGGGGCCCTTGCGGCGGACCGCGCTCTTCGCGCGCATGAAACTCTACGCGTTGCTGGCCTATGCCCTGCTCGACGACTTCATGTTCTATTGACTACTGGCCCCACCTCAGCTTGTCCCGCAGGACGTGGAAGTAATTCTTGTCGATCGGCTGCACCAGGTGGAACCTGCGTGGACTCGCGCGAACCGTCACCAAATCCTGTACCGTCAGGGGAATACCGATTTGACCGTCGAGGGTGACGAGTACGTCTTCCGGCGGGGAGGCCAGCCTCATGGTTATTACGGAATCAGGCGGTATAACCAGCGGCCTGTTGGTCAGGGTGTGCGGACAGATCGGCGTCATCAGGATGGCATCCATGGCGGGATGCACGATCGGACCGCCGGCAGAGAGCGAATACGCCGTCGAACCGGTCGGCGTGGCGAGAATCATGCCGTCGGCGCGAAACGTGCTCACGTGGACATCATCGACGCTGGTCTCGATCTCGACGATTCTCGCGAGCGCGCTCTTATTCACCACCGCGTCATTCAGAAGGTCGAACTCCGCGATAATCTCGGCCCCCCGGAGAACTTTCACCGATAACATCATCCGTCCGGCGATTTTCGTCCGGCCCTCGAGCACGGCTTCCATGGACGGGATCAACCCGTCGAGGGTGAATTCCGTCAGGTAGCCGAGGCTTCCGAAGTTGATTCCCATCACCGGCACCGGACGGCCGGCCAGCAGCCGGGATGTGGCGATGATCGTCCCGTCCCCCCCGAGAACCAGGATCAGATCGGCCAGCGCAGGGATCTGTTCCCGTTCAATGAATCGCGCTTCGCAGTCCGGAGCAATCTCCTTCACAGCGGGTTCCGCCAGCAACGCCACCGAGCGCCCGGATAACAACCGGGAGATGTCGCGGATGACCTCGGCCGCCCTGGTTAAGTGCGGTTTGAGGATCATCCCGACCGTTTCTATGGTCTGCTGCGGCGGTTCTGTCATCCGGACTCCGGAGGTGCGACTTTAAGCCGCAGGTTGCAGGGCTGTCAAACGACCGAACTCCGCAGGGGGCGCTGATTCCTGGCGTTCACCGCGAATTCGGAACGGGTATCGCGAGACTACCGTGCGATTGACCGGTAATTCCTGCTGCCGACGAAATGTCTTGACAGCAGAATATTAATTGTATATCAAAGGTGCTTCTTTTATTCGTTAACCAGGGAAAGCACAAGGACGTTGGGTGGGAGTGCCATCATAATCAGGCGCGATCCAAGCGTAAGCAGGTCGGAAGATCCGCTACTGGTGAGCACTAGACATTTTAATATCCTGCTCTCCGCGGCTGAGGCGCAACCATTTCTGGGATGAGACCAGCTCCAGGCAATTCTATACAACCCAGTACTCGGTGGCGTCACGCGCGGACCGCTGTATTCGATCTGCGCCGGCCGCCCGGGTCTCCAGTCCTTTCGTCTGGAGGAAACCCGGCCCGCAGTCTCACGTTTAGTCCAGAGCACTCTCCCGCGTGACGGCGGCTTTTTCCTGAAGATCGCCGAGGTTGCGTCCTTCAGGTTCGGGCGTGCGAGGAAGACCGGAGTAAAACGCTCGTGTGATGCGAGAGCCGACGACCGCATGGTATACCTGTGGTCCGTACTTTGACACACTCCCGGCCAAACGGACGAAATCGCGGGCCGGACATGAGCTTGATTCAGCCACCATCCGGTTTCCCCCATCGGAAGACCGGATCCCAACGGGTCTAGTGAAGCTATGAACGAGAAAACATCGACGGGAGCCACAGCGGTGACGGACCAGGTGACGGAACCCCAGAAGGGAGGCGACTCCCCTTCCATGTTGAGCGGATGGCTTCGGCTGTTTCGGACCCAGCCGGGCGAGGCGATGTCACCCGAAGCCCTCCGTATGAGGAGGCGCTTCGTCTGGTCCTGCGTCGTGACCTACCTGACCGCGAATCTCCTTATGTTTCTTCGATTCTTCTTCCCTCGCGCCCTCTTCGAGCCCAAGACGGTCTTCCGCATCGGATATCCGTCCGACTTCGGTTTCGGGGTCGAAACGAAGTTTCAGGAGGACTTTCGGATCTGGGTCGTGCGCAATTCCGAGCGCCTTTTCGTGATTTACGCACGGTGCACCCACCTCGGCTGCACCCCGGACTGGAAGGAGAGCGAGAACAAATTCAAGTGCCCTTGCCATGGAAGCGGATACGACAGCGAGGGCATCAACTTCGAGGGCCCGGCGCCGAGGCCGATGGATAGGGCGAAGGTCGAACTCGATGCGGAAGGTCAGATCGTGGTTGATACCGGCGTACTCTACGAGTGGCCGGCCGGCGCGACATCTGAATTCGACGATCCGGGGGCATTCCTGACGGTTTGACCGGCTAGAGGTCCCGCCTGTCCCGAACCGGAGGGACCGGCAGGGCGAGGAGCATCCGATGGCAGTAGAAAAAAATCCAAGACCCGACTCGCAAGAGCCCTCCAGCTTGATCGAGAAGGTCCGCCAGCAATCCGCCGTCATTACCAAGAAGGCGCAGGGGGAGCTGGTCGAACTGAAAGACCCGAAGAAGACGCAGGTGTGGAAGTCTATCTTCCGCGTCAAGCACGACCGGGTCGAACCTCGCTTCCGGGCATTGGCCGTCCTTTCGAATGTGTTCCTGCACCTGCACCCGGCCAAGATCAACCGGGACGCCGTGCGTTACAACTATACCTGGGGGATGGGCGGAATCACGTTCTACATGTTCATCGTCCTGACCTTCACCGGTATTCTCCTGATGTTCTACTACCACCCCTCGAAGGGCGTGGCGTTCAAGGACATTCTCTACCTCGAACATGACGTGCCGTTCGGAAGTCTCCTCCGGAACATGCACCGGTGGGGCGCGCACGCGATGATCATCACCGTGTGGCTCCATATGTTCAGGGTCTTCCTGACCGGTTCGTACAAGACGCCGAGAGAGTTCAACTGGGTTGTGGGCGTCATCCTGCTGGTGCTGACCCTGCTGCTGTCGTTCACCGGCTATCTGCTGCCGGACGATCAACTCGGCTTCTGGGCGGTGACGGTGGGCACCAACATGGCTCGGGCTTCACCCCTGCTCGGCCATGAGGGCCCCTTCGGCCCGCAGCTCGGCATGACGCCGTTCAACGACATTCGATTCGCGCTGCTGGGCGGGTCCATCGTGGACGCCAATGCGCTCCTGAGATCCTACATCTGGCACTGTATCGGAATACCCATCGTCGCTTCGGTCTTCATGGGCGTTCATTTCTGGCGCGTGCGGAAGGATGGAGGGATTTCCGGGCCCGCGCCCATGATGCTGGCTACCGAGATCAAAGAGCCGAAGAAGGTTTGATCGCCAAGGCGGGGAGATAGCTGAATGGACTGGCATCAACTCTGGGAGATTTCATCCGCACCGGACAATGTCCCTATTGTCCTGCTGCTGCTTCTGGTGCCCTTCTACACCTGGTACGCCTTCAGCCAGGCGCTCAGAAACGACCGGCTGATTGAACAGCTGGAGAAGGACCCTGAGATGGCGAAGGTCCATCACCGGAAGGTGCAGCCCTACCATCCCTCGTGGGAGAAGCTTCTTCATACCTGGCCCTACCTGCTTCGGATCGAGTTCCTCGCGGCCGTCATCGTGACGGTCATCCTCATGGTCTGGTCGATTACGCTGAATGCACCGCTCGAAGAGCCGGCCAATCCCAATCTCACCATGAACCCCGCGAAAGCGCCCTGGTATTTCCTCGGCCTGCAGGAAATGCTGGTCTATTTCGATCCCTGGATCGCCGGGGTCATCATGCCTACGCTGATTGTCGTGGGGCTGATGGTGATCCCGTACGTGGACGCGAATCCCCTCGGGAGCGGGTACTACACCTTCAAGCAGCGCAAGGTGGCCATTCTGGGTTTCTGCTTCGGCTTCCTGGTGCTCTGGCTTTCGATGATCGTGATCGGGACGTTCATCCGGGGCCCGGGCTGGATGTGGTTCTGGCCGGGACAGACCTGGGATCACAACCGGGTGATCTTCGAGCTCAACCGCGACCTGCCTGACCTTTTCGGTATTACGAATATGTGGGGGAAGGTCGTCTTCGGCGCCGTCGCCGTGGGTCTCTATTTCGTCGTGACCGGCGCGGCCGTCCACCGGCTGTTTACGATGAACGAATTCAATCGGAAGATCTATCAGCGGATGAGCCTGGTT
>JACQTD010000296.1 GCA_016210985.1 Acidobacteriota bacterium | reverse complement strand
TCGAACTGCCGCCGCGGCGCCAGCGGCCGTCAAACCGGATGGCCGACCGGCGTCTTCCTCATCAAGACTGGGACTCGATCCCACTTCGGGGAACGCTGCGGGAGGCGGGACCGCTGACGGTGCGGGAGGTCACCCAGGACCGAGCGGCCCGGAATCAATGTGCCACAGCCCTGACGGAGTTCCACTACCTGGGCTGCCGAGGCACGGTCGGCGAGAACCTGCACTACGCGGTCACCAACACGGCGGGCCGTCTGCTGGCCTGCCTGGTGTTTGGGTCAGCGGCCTGGAAGTGCCGCGCTCGCGATGAGTTCATCGGCTGGACGCGGCTCGCGAGGGAGCGGAATCTCCACCTGCTCGCCAATAATCATCGGTTTCTCATCCTGCCTTTCGTAAACGTACCTCACCTGGCCAGCTGGATTCTGGGCCGGGTCTTACGTCGGTTGTCCTCGGACTGGGAGCGCAAGTACGGGCATCCGATCCTGCTCCTGGAGACGTTCGTCGAGCGGGATCGTTTTGCCGGCACGTCGTACAGGGCGGCCAACTGGGCCTGTCTGGGCCCGACCACGGGACGTAGCCGCCAGGACCGTGAGCACACGCTTCGCCTTCCGGTCAAAGATGTGTACCTCTATCCGCTGCACAGCGGATTCCGCCAAAGGTTGTCCGCATGAGCTACGACGAGCTACGCGCCGAGTACGAGCGGCTGAAGGCACAGGCGGCGCAAGTGATGGCCGAGCAGACCCCGTTTGAGGGAGAGGGCGCGCAGCTGCGCGAGTTGGTGGAGCGTCTGGAGGCGCTGACACGGGAATACGATCAGGAGCTGTCCAACGCGCAGACCCAGATTGCTGAGACCCAAGCTCAGCTTGCCGAAGCCGAGGCGAGAATCACCGAGCTGAAACGCGAGTTGTTTGGTCCGAAAGCGGAACGGCTTACCCCCGAGCAGCAGGATAAAATGAATCAGTTGATCCGGGACCTGCAGGCCGAATCCCAGCGGCCGCCTCCCGAGAGCGGCCAAGTGCTGCAGGACGAGGAGCCTGAAAAACGCAAGAAGCGCCTCCGTACTCCGCGTCATCCGTTACCGCCAGAGATCGAGACAGAAACGGTCACGATCGAGCCGCAACTTACCTCATGTCCGGGCTGTGGCAAGATGCCCGGCCGGATCGGGGAAGAAGTCACCGAGGAGATCGACCTCGTGCCGGCCCGGCTCATCCGCCGTCGAACCGTGCGTCCAAAGTATCCGGTAAGCGAGGTACACCCTCCCCCACATGAACTCGGCTGGGTGACGGTGTGATTATGGCGGTTGAGAATGACTACCGGATCGGATCCTCAGCTGGTATTGGCAGGAGCAGATTCCCAGTTGGCGGGAAGTAGTGCATCGATCTGGTTTATTTTGTGGGTGGGCAGGCACCGGAGCACATCGGTCAGGTAGTCCTGGGGATTGATGCCGCGGCGGCGGCAACTGAGCAGGATCGAGTAAATCACGGCGCTGCGCCAACCGGCGTCCGGGTGTCCGATGAAGAGCCAGCGCCTGCGCCCCACGGCTGCAGGGCGGATGGCGTTTTCGACCAGGTTGTTGTCGATTTCGAATCGGCCGTCGCGAAGATATCCGGTCAGGGCTTCGTACTCGTTGAGGAAGTAATTAACGGCCTTGCCCAGGGTGCTTTTCGGCAATAGGGCAGGCTGGAGCTCTTCGGCTCTGGTTTTGAGCGCGTTCCAGATTTGCGGGGCGTGCTGCTGACGTTGGGCATGACGCTCGTCTGGAGGGCGTCCCCGGATTTCATCCTCGATTCGATAAAGCAACCGGATCTGAACGATGAACCATACGGCTTCGGTGAGGTTCTCCCGCAGGGCTTTGTACATGTGGCGGCGGGCATGCGCGAGGCATCCGATCCGATCGAGCTCCGGCGTCTGTCGCCGGAGCGCTTGATAGACTTCGTAGGCGTCGGTCTGGATGGTCCCGGAGAAACCTTTCAGCCGTTTGCGCGGCGGCTCCAATCCACGGCTGGGATCGAACTCCAGGACCACGTCTCCTCCCGGAACGGCATAAAACCAGAGATAGCCGCGGGCGGCCTTGCCCCGCACTTCCGGATCCAGGACCTTCACCGGCGTTTCATCGACCTGCATGTAGCAGTCGGCCTGCATCGCCTGCCACATCCGGTCATAGAGGGGACGAAGCCACAGGGCAATGTGTTCGACCCACTGCACCATCTGCTGGCGGGGGATCACTACGCCTTGCCGCTCCCGGAACTGCTGTTCCAGCCGGTAGAAGGACAGGTGATCGTCGAAACGGGCCAGGACCAGGTGCACGGCCAGCCCCAGTCCCACCTTGCTCTGTGGAATCAGGCGCGCGGGCAGCGGCGCAATGGCGACGCCAGCCTCCCCGCAGTTGCAGGCATATTTCGGCCGCACGATGCGGCGGCGGATGAGGCGGGCCGGCACCAGGTCCATCTCTTCGGTGACTTCCTCTCCTATCCGCCTGGGCACCTGGCCGCAGCCCGGACAGGACGTGCGTTCCGGCTCGATCGTGACGGTCTCCGTCTCCAGGTGGTCCGGCAACGGATGACGCGCAGCGCGGCGGCGCTTCTCGCGGTTTGCAGGCTCCTCGTCCTGCAGCACCTGGCCGCTTTCAGCAGGGGGCCGGTCCGTTTCCGCCTGCAGGTCCCGGATCAACTGGTTCATCTTATCCTGCTGCTCGGGGGTGAGCCGCTCCGCCTTCGGACCAAACAGTTCCCGTTGAAGCTCGGCGATCCGGGCTTCCGCTTCGGCCAGCTGCGCCTGGGTACTGGCCAACTCGGCCTGAGCATCAGCCATCTCAGCCTGAGTCTCAGCCAGCTTCTGATCGTATTCCCGGTTCAGCTCCTGCAGACGCTCGACCAACTGACGCAACTCCCCGGGGTCCGCTTGCATCGGCGTGGCTCTGGCCATCACCTGAGCCGCCCGCGCCTTCAGACGCTCATACTCGGTCCGCAGCTCCTCATGGCTCATCGGGCCAACTCCTGGCGGAACCCCCGCCGCAGCGGATAGAGGTAGACCTCTTTGATCGGAAGGCGAAGCGTGTGCTCGCGGTCCTGACGGCTCCGGCCCGTAGTGGTCCCCAGCCGGACCCAGTTGGCTGCCCGATACGAAGTCCCACGGAACCGGTCCCGCTCCACGAAGGTTTCAACCAGGACGATCCGATGGCCGTACTTCTCCTGCCAATCCTGCGACAGCCGCCCCAGGATCTGGCCCAGAATCCAGCTGGCCAAGTGAGGAATCTTTACGAAAGGCAGGATGAGAAACCGATGATTATTAGCCAGCAGGTGGAGATTCCGCTCCCTTGCGGGCCGCGCCCAGCCGATGAACTCATCGCGGACCCGGCACTTCCACGCCGCCGACCCAAACACCAGGCACGCCAGCAGGCGCCCGGCCGGGTTGGTGACCGCGTAGTGCAGGTTCTCGCCGACCGTGCCCCGGCAGCCTAGGTAGTGAAACTCAGACAGCGCCGCCGCACACCGATTCCGGCCCGCTCGGTCCTGGCTGATCTCCCGCACCGTCAGCGGCCCCGCCTCCCGCAAGCTCCCCCCAAGCGGGGTCGAGTCCCATTCTTGATGAAGGAGCCGCCGGCCGGCCATCCGGTTCGAGGGCTGCTGGCGCCGCGGCGGCAGTTCGATCAGACCCCGCGCCTGCAGCTTCAACAGCAAACTCCGCGCGGCCATGTCCTTCAGCCGCCCGCTGCCGCTGCGCCAGTCCCACTGGGCCGAGACTGCTTCAGACAGCCGCCGGCGGCTCCAGCCCGAATGCTCCGCGATCAGCCCGCGAATCAGCGCGAGGTCGGCCGGCTCCAAACGACGTCCCTGTACCACGAGCGTTTCGCTCATGGCGAGCATTGTGACAAAAAGGGGAGGTGGAGTCCAGCAAAAAATTACGCTGGCCTTACGTCCGGTACCAATTCCGCCGCCGTTTGCCTTCCAGTCCATGCAGCAGTAGTTGCAGTTCTTCAGGGCGCAAAGTGCAGCTCACCCCCTCGCCCCCGGGCCAGCCAAAAGTGCCACGCTCCAATCGTTTCGCACAAACCCATAGGCCCGAGCCATCCCACATGAGGATCTTCACCCGGTTGCGAAGCCGGTTGGTAAACACAAATAGATGCCCCGTCTGAGGATCCTGCTGGAGCACCGTCTGCACCCGGGCGTACAGACCGTTAAAACTCTGCCGCATGTCCACCGGACTCAACGCTACGAATACCCGCGTAGCCGCCGATATGCTCAGCACTTTCAACCTCTCAGCAACCGGGCCAGTTCCCTCAATGAAAGCGCTTCCCGCAACCGCACCGTCAAACCCCCGCTCGTCAACTCCATCGCCCAGGCCGACCTTGTCGCAGGATCGATCGCAGGCAGTCTCACCTCGCTGAATACCACCGGTATCGCCCCGCCGCTGCCATCGACGTGTGCGTCCCTTCGGGAAGTTCGTACGCCAGAGCTTCCCGAAGACCTCGCCTTGGCCAGCCACCAGTTCAGCGTGGCGGGCGGAATTCCGTATTGTTCGGAAAAGGCAGCGCGCGTCAGCCCACTGCGATGAAACTGCTCAACCATCCGCAGCCGCTCGGCTGCACGATGCTGTTGACGGCTGCTTCTTCTGAGGACCTTCATGCA
Organism: Acidobacteriota bacterium; assembly: GCA_016210985.1. Classification (GTDB taxonomy): domain Bacteria; phylum Acidobacteriota; class Blastocatellia; order HR10; family JACQTD01; genus JACQTD01. The sequence goes on along the minus strand of JACQTD010000296.1, from coordinate 2,551 downwards.
CCCAGCCTATCCTATCCATATCGCCGGGTGTAGATGTAGCCTGCTTACCGCTTACCGTCCAAAGTATGCCTGCAACTGCGGGGAAGCGGGCGTGGCGATTGCGCCCCTGCCCGCTCGCCTAATCCCACAAAGCAAGCTGGGACTGGGTCTGGCCGTGCACATCGTCCTCTGCCCGTTTTGACGATCACCTGTCCTTCTACCGGTTGGAGCAGCAGTTTCTGGAACGGCACGGCGTCATCATCCCCCGCCAACAGATGGTCCAGTGGGTCGAACACATTGCCACGTGGCTCCGGCCACTCTGCGACCGAATGTGGCAGGCGATGCAGACCGTGGGCTACATGCAGGTTGACGAAACGCCGGTGAAGGTTCTGGATCCGGAAGTCCGGGGCAAGGCCGCGCGCGGTTACCTCTGGTTTTATGCCGTGCCGGGAGGAGACGTGGTCCTGGAGTTCGATCCCAGCCGGGGACTGGAGCCGCCCCGAAGGCGGCTGAAGGACTTCTCCGGAACGATCCAGACCGACGCCTACGAAGTCTATGACGCGCTCAGGCGCCAGCGGCCCGGACTCGAACGTATCGGGTGCCTCGCCCATGCCCGCCGCTATATGTACAAAGCCCTGCGGGAGAACCTCACCCAAGCCGTATGGTTCATCGTTCAGATCCGGTCGCTTTATCGAATCGAGGATGAAATCCGGGGACGCCCGCCGGACGAGCGTCACACCCAACGCCAGCAGCACGCCCCGCAAATCTGGAACGCGCTCAAAACCAGAGCCGAAGAACTCAATCCTGCACTATTGCCCAAAAGCACCCTGGGCAAGGCCGTGAATTACTTCCTCAACCAGTACGAAGCCTTGACCGGATATCTGCGCGACGGCCGATTGGAGATCGACAACAACCTCGTCGAAAACGCCATCCGCCCGACGGCCGTTGGACGCCGCCGCTGGCTCTTCATCGGGCATCCCGACGCCGGTTGGCGAAGCGCCGTGATTTACTCGATCCTGCTCAGTTGCCGCCGCCGTGGCATCAATCCCCAGGACTACCTGACCGATGTGCTCCGGCGCCTGCCCACACAAAAAATAAACCAGATCGATTCACTCCTCCCCGCCAACTGGAAATCTGCTTCTGCCAATACCAGCTGAGGATCTCTTCCGGGAGTCATTCTCAACCGCCATAATCTCACCCTCACTCGGCCGTGTTCACGCGTGCACGGAGGGGTGTACCTCGCTTACCGGATACAGTGAACCGAGCGCGATGGTCGACCATTCCGGAATCCGAACAAGGAATTCACCTGCCGAGTAGCGTCCTGCGAGCCAACTCGGCCGTCCGGGTCGAGTTTGACAAGTCACTCGTCAGGACCGTCGTGGTCGAAGAACTGCCTGTCAACTGGAGCGAGAGTCCGGCGCCATCCGGTACAAGAGATGACTTCACCCAAATTATGCACCTTGTATGGTCGCCAATTGGCGTGTTATAGTATGTCAATTGGCGGAGAGGTTATGAAAAATCGACTACACGGGAAACCGCACGGCCAGGGACTTCGGGATGTCAAAGCATACAAGGCCGGGCGAATCCGGTCGTATCGGTATGTCTCCCTCGTCGGGCTCAGGTCCCAGGATCCGATCAACATAGCCAAGCAAGTCTCAAAGGGTCTGGCGTTTCAGGCACTGGAGCATTTCCAGAGAATCAGCGGTCTCTCGACGAGTGAGCTCGCCGAGGTGGTTGTTATCAAGATGCGCACGCTTCACCGCCGCAAGGCGCAGGGCCGGCTCGAACCGGATGAATCGGACCGGTTGCTCAGGGTCTCCAGGATCTTCGGCAAGGCTTTGGAGCTGTTCGAAGGGAACGCTGATGCTGCCCGGCAATGGCTTTTCGCCCCGCAAACCGCGCTCGGAGGAGAACGCCCAATGACCCTGGCGAAGACCGACCTCGGTGCACGGGAAATAGAATTCCTGATCGACCGGCTGGAGCATGGCGTGCTGACTTAATGCCGTCTGCTTGGCGTCTGATTAAGACGAAGTACCTAGAAACTGCCTGGGACGGCGAAGGCGCTAAACAGTCCGGCGGGCGCTGGAACAGCGTTGGAGTACCCGTTGTTTATACTTCAGGCACGCTTTCGCTTGCGCTGGTTGAAATACTCGTTCACCTGCCGAGTGGTGTCCTGCCAGCCTACTCGGCCGTACCGGTCGAGTTTGAAAAATCACTCGTCAGAGCCGTTGATCTGAAGGACCTTCCAAGTGACTGGAGGGAGAGTCCGGCGCCATCCGGTACGAGGGCAATGGGCGATCGGTGGATAGCAGATGGCAAGAGTGCGGTGTTGCGGGTGCCAAGTGTCGTAGTGCCGAATGAGTCCAACTACATCCTCAACCCGAATCACCCGGACTTTCCTCAGATACGTATCGGAGCTCCGATCTCCTTCCCATTCGACTCAAGATTGTTGAAGGCTTAATGGGCTCACAATATCGAAAGCTCGCCAAATCTATCAATGACGGGCTCTCCGAGAGACTCGTTGGCCAAGCGCACGCTTCAACTATACATAGCGTCATAAGTACTTGCGTAT
>JACQTD010000293.1 GCA_016210985.1 Acidobacteriota bacterium | reverse complement strand
TTGGAACGGTTCCGACCGGGACCGGAGCGTTTCGGATGATCCATTCGCGGGTCTCATGAATGTTTTTACCGGTGGAGAGGTCCATGACGGTGTCCGCGCCCCAACGAATGGCCCAGACCATTTTTTCCACCTCCTCCTCGATGGAGGAGGCGACCGCGGAGTTTCCGATATTGGCGTTGATCTTTACCAGGAAATTCCGGCCGATGATCATGGGTTCGCTTTCGGGGTGATTGATGTTCGCCGGAATGATAGCCCGCCCGCGCGCCACCTCGTCACGAACGAACTCCGGGGTGATTAACCGGGGAATGCTGGCACCGAAGTCGTGGCCGGCATGCTGCTTTCGGAGCCGTCCAGGACTCGATACCTCGGGCGTCTCCCGAAGTTCCCGAGCTTGATTCTCACGGATGGCAATATACTCCATCTCAGGTGTAATGATGCCTTTACGGGCGTAATGCATCTGCGTGACATTGGCGCCTGATCGGGCTCGCAGTGGCTTCCGGATATGCTCAAAGCGCAGGGAATCGGGCTCCGGATCCGAGGAACGCGCCCGCCCGTAATCCGATGTGAGACAGGGAAGTTCGTCAACATCGCCACGGCCACAAATCCATTGGCGGCGGGCTGGACTGAGTCCCTTCCGCAAATCGATGCTGATATCGGGATCGGTGTAGGGTCCGGAAGTGTCATAAAGGACCACCGGGTCATTCATTTGAGCGTCAGATCGGTGTGCGGGCCGGGTTGGAGACATTGAAATCTCCCTCATCGCCACTCGGACGCCGACTCGGCCCCCTTCGACGTAAACCTTCCTGGAGGAAGATCGGGCTTCGACCGTGGCGGGTCCCTTTCCGGTTTCGAAAGCAATTGCCTTTTGGTCGGGAGAATCTTCGTTAGTCTTTTCGTCTGAAACCGTTTGCATGTTCCTCACTGTCTCCGGGATCTCGGTGGTCCCCCTTCCCGGGGCCGTCTTGAAATACCTTTCTCATCAAAAAAAACCGCACACCTGGGGTGAGGGGTGCGGTACCGGTTCTACTTTCCCTTCGCTGGCATTACCCAGATCAGGTTCTAAGGGTTGCCCGGACGGTCAGAATGGGTCCGACGACCGGGCTCTCAGCCACCTGGCACCCCTGAAAACCCGAATTATGGCACATTCGGTGGCGGCGTGCAAAAACTATACGGGAGGTCCCCACGGGGGCCCACAATAGTTAAAGGACTTATTTACTTTCTTGCCTCCATGTCAAAGTTTGAATTGAAATTTCCGGTCATCGATGGTATTTTTATTTGGTTATCCACGCACACAATAACCAAAATGATGCGGTGGAAGGTGAGGGGGTAAAAGCTGTGAAGGCTTGTTAGAGCGACTAGCGGCTCCAGGTAGTGTTTTGGGAAGGCCCCATCGCAGTGATTTTGCTACTGTGGCGAGGAGGCTTGCCCCAGACATTTTTGTGCTCTGAGCATCAGAGCAGATTAGGGCCGACTCTGTCGCAGGCAGATGACACCCAGAGGCTCGAGAGGAAATAGAGTTCATCACCGTAATGGCGAAGTCGGGAGTCTGCTCCGTGGTGTATAATACAATTGCTCGATATCTCAAACACACAACGCGCTCATTTGAAATAGGGGTTCTACCGCCTCCGGGATCCACCGAATTCCACCTGTTGATTGCCACTGGACCGGCTGGTGAGTTGGCCGTTTTCGACCTCACTGGACTGGCAGGGCCGCCCCATTTCGATCTCGGACATTTTGGAGGTTTGATTCGGGCTTTCCGAAGCTCGGCCATTGGAAGGATGGGACTTCGGATTGCCGCCGAAGACGCGGATTTGATCATTTCGAGCTTTCCCGAGTGGGTAGAGTCCTTCACCGAAGTGGAAACGAAGACTCAGCCGGGATGCCATGATGCAGATCGTATCCATCTCACTGGAGGGGGTCTGGGGCAGCCTTTCCCCGGTGGATTTTTGAGTTCTGTTAGGCGACCAGGTACCGTTGGCCAAACGCGCTTGGGGTACAGTTTGCGTAACGAAGACCGGGCGGAGGGAGCATAGGGAATGGACGGAATCAATGCACCCACAAAGAAAGCCCGAGCGTAGAATTCTCACCCAAGGAGAGCGAAACAGAAGCGTATGACAGGTCAGGGAGGCAAGATGAGTGAGATTAATGAACGAGCCAACTGGGGAGAATCAAGTGACTCTCTGGTTGGTTCCACAGCCGATGATCGAAAACCGGCATACGAGCCGATTGCCGTTGTGGGCATTGGTTGCCGCTTCCCCGGGAAATCCAATGGGCCAGAAGCCTTTTGGCAGCTCCTCTCCAACGGCGTTGATGCTGTCCGAGAGGTGCCCCCTGACCGCTGGAAAGTGAAGTCGTTCTATGATCCAGAGCCCGGGACCCCTGGCAAGTCCTACTCCAGGTGGGGAGGGTTCATTGAGGGCATTGACCAGTTTGACGCTAACTTTTTTGGGATATCACCGCGAGAAGCGGCATGCATGGATCCCCAGCAGCGAATTTTGCTGGAGGTGGCCTATGAAGCGATCGAAAACGCCGGACAGTCGTTGGATGGGATGGCTGGTTCGAGCACCGGAGTTTTCATCGGCATTTCAACCAATGATTATGCTCAGATTCAGTCAACGATTGAGGACCGGGACGCCATAGAGACCTATACGACCACCGGCGGGGTCATGAGTATCACAGCCAACCGCATATCTTACAGCTTTGATTTGAGGGGGCCGAGCCTCGCTGTAGACACGGCATGTTCTTCGTCTCTGGTGGCGGTCCACCTCGCATGCACGAGTATCTGGAACCGTGAAAGCAAAATGGCGTTGGCCGGTGGCGTCAATGTGATTATCTGCCCTGAGCCTTTCATAGGATTCAGCAAGTTGGCGATGCTATCTCCTGAGGGTCGATGCAAGGCCTTTGACGCCAGCGGCGATGGTTTTGTCCGAGGGGAAGGTGCCGGGATTGTTTTCCTTAAACCCCTGTCGCGTGCGCTTGCTGACCGGGACACCATCTATGCCTTGATTCGAGGAACGGCGGTTACTCAGGATGGGCGGACCAACGGAATTACCGTCCCGAGTGAGGTTGCTCAAGCTGCCATGCTTAGGGAGGCATGTCGACGGGCGGGCGTCCGACCAGAGAAGATCCAGTATGTCGAGGCGCATGGCACCGGTACAGCCGTCGGGGACCCTATAGAAACCAACGCGTTGGGTGCGATACTCGCTGAGAATCGTGCGGATGGAAGCTACTGCGCGATCGGGTCGGTGAAGGCGAACGTCGGCCACCTCGAAGCCGGGGCCGGAATGGCCGGCCTCATCAAGGTGGCGTTGTCGCTGAAACACGGTCTGATCCCCGCCTCGCTCCATCTAAAGGATCCGAATCCGCTCATCCACTTTGACAAACTCAAACTGCGCGTTCAAGAACGCTTGGGACCCTTCCTTCAGAATGGGGAACCTGTTTTTGCCGGCGTGAATTCATTCGGCTTCGGTGGGACGAATGCGCACATTCTGCTGAGTGATGCGCCGAGAGAAGCGGCCTTGCCCGGCGAACGCGAACAGCGGAGCGCTGATAAAGAGCATCTGCTGCCACTCTCCGCTCGAAGTCTGGAGGCGTTGAAGTCGCTTGCCCAATCTCACGTCGATCTCCTGACCGGACAGAATAACGGCGCTGAACTCACGCTGATGGAGGATCTCGGTCACAACCTCGGTGTGCGAAGAACCCACCATGACCACCGCCTGGCGCTGGTCGTGCAAGGTAAGGAGGGCCTGTTGGACACCCTCAACGCCTTCATCGCGGGCGAGAACCGGCCGGGATGGCGCTACGGGCATTCGGCGGCGCGCAGCGCTCCCAAGCTGGCGTTCGTATACTCCGGACAGGGCCCACAGTGGTGGGGCATGGGACGCGAGCTCATCGAGCGGGAGCCGGTCTTTCGCAAGGCGATAGAGGAATGTGCCGCGCTGCTGCCAGCCGGCGCGACCTGGTCTTTGATGGAAGAACTGACCGCCGACGAGGCTCGGTCGCGGTTGCACGAAACTTCCATCGGTCAACCCGCGATCTTCGCCCTTCAGGTGGGCCTGACAGCGTTGTGGCGTTCCTGGGGAGTGGAACCCGATGCCGTGGTCGGGCACAGCGTGGGAGAAGTGGCCGCCGCCTATGTCGCTGGCGTGCTTAACCTCGAAGATGCGGTCAGGGTTATTTTCCACCGAGGCCGGTGCATGGATCTGGCCTCCTCGAAGGGAAGGATGCTGGGTGTGGGAGTGCCCCTGGAACAGGCGCAGGAGCTTATTGTAGGCTATGAGAAAGTTGTTTCCGTCGCAGCCGTCAATAGCCCCGTGTCGGTTACCCTTTCCGGGGAGCCCGAAGCGCTGGAGGAGATTCATCATAGCTTAGATGAGCAAAGGATATACGCCAGTTATTTGAGGGTGAACTATGCCTTCCACAGCCCGCAGATGGACCCGGTGCGCGACGAGCTGCTCGCGTCGTTAGGCGACCTCAAGCCGAACCGAGCAGATAAGCCCATTTTCTCCACTGTGACCGGTCGTCTCGCGGAGTCATCCGAGTTTGACGCTGCCTACTGGTGGCATAATGTTCGTCGGCAGGTCCGCTTCGCTCCGGCCATCGATGCCCTGATTGAGGCCGGACACCACGTTTTTCTTGAATTAAGCCCGCATCCCGTTCTCGCCAGCGCGGTGACGGAATGCCTTCAGACCAGACAGCAGCCGGGACTCGTGATCCCGTCACTGCGACGGAAAACGAATGAGCGACACCAGACGCTGACCTCTCTCGGGGCGCTTTACACCTGGGGGGTGGGGGTCAATTGGAAAGGGCTCTATCCCGATAGTGGTTCGCGGCTGAAGCTTCCCCGCTACCCCTGGCAGCACGAATCGTACTGGCACGAAGCCGAAGGTGCGAGGGCGGCCCGGCTGGGCGTGGAAGTACACCCCCTGCTCGGGCGGCGATTGAATTCAGCCGATCCATCGTGGAGAGTGGAGATCTCCCGGGGCGCCTTTCCCTACTTGCAGGATCATAGGGTACAGGGTCATGTCGTGTTTCCTGCCGCTGCCTATGTAGAAATGGCCTTCGCTGCGGCCAGAGAGACCTGGGGTCCAGGAACGTACGTTGTTGAGGATATCGATTTTCAGAAGGCGCTCTTCATTCCCGAAAACGCGGAGGCGCCGATCCTACAGACCACCTTTTACCCGGAAGATTCCTCATTCAGGATTTACAGCCGCTTGAAGAAATCGGATAAGCAGTGGACGCTCCACACGAGCGGGAAAATTCGGTGCGAGCCCGAGATAAGTATCAATGCCGACCGGCGCATCGATCGGGCCAGCATTCAGCGTGACTGCCCCGAGGAGATCACCAAAGCGGTTTGCTACCAGAAAATCAAGGACCGGGGGCTCCACTTCGGCGCCGCCTTCCAGGGCATTGACTGGGTCTGGCGACGGGACGGGGAGGCCTTGGCCGAGGTGAGCGCGCCTGAACTCCTTCGGGCCGATGAAGAAGAGGATTACCTGATCCATCCGGCGGTTCTCGATTCCTGCTTACAGGTGATCTCTGAATCGATCAGCTCGACCGGTCCCGACTCGGACACGGAAGTCTATCTTCCGGTGCGAATATCACAGGTTCGGTTTTTCGGTCGACCGGGCAACCGGATTTGGAGTCATGCCCGGCTCCTGAAAAAGACGGCCAAGTCGCTGGAGGCCGATATCGAGCTGTTAGATCAGGCGGGTAACCTGCTGGTGGAAATCCGGGGACTCAAAGCTCAGTCGGTGGATACCGTGCGGGATGCCTCCGCCGAATCCTTGGACAACTGGATTTATGAATTCCGGTGGCAGTTGAAACCGCGTTCGGAGGTGAAGACGAGTCTCCAGCGCGTCGACTTTCTTCCCGGCGAGGTGGAGATGGAGGTCCGCCTGCGGGCGGACGCGGAAAGGTTGAGTGATGAGCTCGGTTGGAAACAGAGGTTTAGAGGAGTGCAACCTGAGCTGAACCAACTATGTTCAGCCTATATTGTCAGGGCGCTCGGCGATCTCGGATGGGATCCCGTTGTGGCGAACCAGGTCACCGTCGAATCACTCGCCCGAGAGCTCGGGGTGGTCCCCCGGCATCACCGCCTCCTGGGCCGCTTTCTCGACCTCCTTGCATTCGATGGCTGGCTGGCCAAAACCGGTGAGGGCTGGACGGTTCGCCGCACGCTCGCAGGCGCGAACACCGAGGGGATTTGGAAATCCGTTCTTCATCGATTCCCGGCGCTCTATCCGGAGCTTATGCTCACGGTCAGTTGCGGCGAGCGTTTGGCGGATGTGCTTCAGGGAAAAGTCGATGCCTTGCAACTCATTTTCCCGGGGGGATCAACCACCATCGCGGAGCACCTCTATCAAGACGCCCCCTCTTTCAGGATCTATAACTTACTGGTGGCGCAGGCGGTTTCAAATTCGCTCGAGTCGTTACCAGAGGGCCGCAGGGTGCGTCTCCTCGAGATTGGTGGAGGCACCGCCGCCATGACCTCCTACGTCGTGCCGAGGTTGCCGGCGGATCAGGTGGAGTATGTTTTTACAGACATATCCCCTCACTTTCTGCTGGAAGCTGAGCAGAAGTTTCGGGAGCATCCGTTCATAAAATACCAACCCCTCGATATCGAGAAGGATCCGGCTGAACAGGGATTCGAACTTCATTCGTTCGACTTCATCCTGGCCTCGGACGTGCTCCATGCGACCAGCGACCTTCGCCGGTCCATACGGAACGTGCAGCAGCTCCTGGCTTCCGGGGGATCGCTGATCCTTTTGGAAACCGATAATCCCGCCCGGTGGGTCGATCTTGTATTCGGGTTAACCCAGGGCTGGTGGATGTTCCGTGACACCGATCTTCGCCCCTCCTCCCCGCTGCTCTCCCGGGAGCGATGGTTGGAGGTGTTGGCCGAGGAAGGCTTTTCGCATCCCTTTGCGGTCTCCGAAACCGATAGCAAGGAGGAGGCGAGCCAGGTGGTCCTCCTGGCTCGCGGACCGGTCCTGGAACAGACCGATATCAGCTCCGGATATGAGAGTGCTGAGCGGAACGCGGAGGATAGCGAACGGCGCTGGCTCATTCTCGCGGACAAAGGGGGAACCGGTCGGGCGGTCGCCGACCACCTGCGGACGTTAGGGCATGAGGCGATCCTGGTCGACGAAAGTGCCGGATACCGACGAATCGATGATGAGCATTTTCAGGTTCGCGCCGACGAGCCCGAAGATTTTCAGCGAATGCTCCGGGAGGTGAGCCTGGCCGGCGAGCCGGGCGTGAGCGGCATCATTCATTGTTGGAGTCTTGATGGCGGACCCACCGACGACGCGACGCCAGACTCGCTGCTGCGTTCTACCGTACTGGGCTGTCATAGCGTCATGCACCTCATCCAGGCATGGAGCCAGGTGTCTGAAATGGGGGCTCCCGAGCTTTGGCTCATAACCCGTGGGGCACAGCCGGTTGGGGACAGCGGTCGAACCGTCTCGATCGAACAGGCCCCCCTGTGTGGGCTCGCCAGGGTGATTATCAATGAGCACCAGGAATTCCGCTGCCGGATGATCGACCTCGCCGATCCGACGTCTCGGATCGAGATCCAATCCTTACTCGACGAGTTACTGCATGGCGACATCGAGGATGAAGTGGCCCTCAGAGGAAGTGGCCGCTTCGTCCAGAGGCTGACGCGGACTTCGCTCAGTAAATTCTCGAAAGACGAAATGAAATCTGTGCCGCTCGATCAGACGGCGGCGAGATTGGAGACCTCCGCGCCCGGCGTTCTCGACAATCTGACGCTGCGGCAATCAAATCGGCGCTATCCCGGTCCCGGCGAGGTGGAGATTCAGGTCGCCGCTGCCGCGCTTAATTTCCGTGACGTGATGAAGGCGCTCGGAATCTACCCCACCGACTCCGATGAGGATATGTTGCTTGGCGACGAGTGCGCCGGAACGATCGTCGCCGTGGGACCTGGCGTCGATGACCTGAGGGTCGGCGATCAAGTGATCGCCATCGGCCCCGGGAGCTTCGGTTCGTTCGTAACCACGAAGGCCGCATTCGCGGTGCCGAAGCCGCCCCGGTTCAGTTTCGACGAGGCGGTCACGATCCCGATCGCATTTTTGACGGCTCACTATGCCTTGCACCATTTGGGGCGAATCAGCAAGGGCGATCGCGTCTTGATCCAGGCCGCGACCGGAGGAGTGGGTCTCGCGGCCGTGCAAATCGCGCAGCATGTCGGTGCCGAAGTCTTTGCGACCGCAGGCACGCCTGAGAAGCGGGCCTTCCTCAAATCCATGGGAGTCCAACATGTGATGGATTCCCGGTCGCTCGCGTTTGCGGATGAGATTCTGCAAATTACCGGTGGCCGCGGCGTGGACATGGTGCTCAATTCACTCTCGGGAGACGCCATCGCAAGGGGTCTGGCGTGCCTGGCGCCATATGGGCGTTTTCTCGAGATTGGTAAGCGGGACATTTACCAGAACAGCAAACTGGGACTCCGGATCTTCAAGAGCAACCTGTCGTTCTTCGCCATCGACCTGAGTCGGGTGATGAGCGAGCGGCCCGAGCTGATTTGCAGCCAACTGCGCGAGTTGATGCAGCAATTCGAGCTCGGGTATTTGAACCCGCTCCCGTACCGATTGTTCTCGATTGGCCAGGTGGTGAGTGCATTCCGCTACATGGCGCAATCGAAACATATCGGGAAGATCGTGATCGCCTTCCAACACCAGCACGCGCTGGTCGAGCCGCTGCTCGATCAGGCGGTCGAGTTCTCTTCGGATGCGACCTACCTGATCACCGGCGGTCTTGGCGGTTTCGGACTCGCGGTCGCGGAGTGGATGGTGAGCCGAGGTGCGCGCCACCTGGTGCTGCTGGGGAGAAGCGGTGCGGCTTCGGATGAAGCGCTCCTCGCCATCTCCGGGATGGAGAGCCTTGGCGCGCAGATCGTTGTGGCCAAGGCGGATGTTACGCGCGAAGCTGATGTCGCCCGGGCGCTGGCGGATATCCGACGTTCGCTGCCCCCGTTGCGAGGTGTAATTCACGCGGCGATGGTCCTCGACGATGGCGTGCTCTTACAGTTGAACCGCGATCGATTCAGAAGAGTGATCGAGCCGAAAGTTCTCGGCGCTTGGAACTTGCACCGGATGACAGCGGACGTACCGCTTGATTTCTTTGTTCTCTTCTCCTCGGTTACGACCATGGCTGGAAATCCCGGTCAGGCGAATTATGTGGCCGCCAATTCGTTTCTTGACGCGTTTGCGCATTATCGCCGGAAGAAGGGTCTACCTGCCCTTACCATCAACTGGGGACACGTGAGCGATGTGGGTTATGTCGCCCGGCACCGGGCGGTCAGCGAGCATCTCGAAGATATCGGTCTCAAGGGCTTCACCTCGAAGCAAGCGATGACAGTGATGGAGCGATTGCTACTGAAGAAGCCGGCCCAAGTCGGAGTCATGAATGTCGATTGGAGGCAGTGGGCGAAGTTTGCTTCAGCCAACGCTTCTCCACGGCTCTCCCTCCTGATGAGTCCCGAAGCGTTGGACGCTCAATCGGGTGATGAGTTCGGCCGATTTCGCGACGTCATCATCGCGGCGCAACCCGTAAAGCGCCAGGAGATCATCGAGTCTTACCTCATTGATCAAGTGGCCAGAGTCCTCGGCACGTCGACTTCGAAATTGGAGCTTGACCGACCGCTCAATGAAATGGGGCTCGATTCCCTGATGACGGTCGAATTGAAGAACCGGATCGAGAAAGAAATCGGCATCTCGCTGCCCACGGTGGAACTTATGCGCGGGCCCAGCATCAGCAAGCTTTCCCGGGTACTTCAGGATCAGCTGGCGGGCACGGATTCAGCCCCTCGCAAGCCGCCGAAGGCGCAGATTCCGATCACCATCGACGGCGGGAAGAAGACCGCGGCAGCCGGGTCGCTTCTGGAGGGCATCGATGAACTTTCCGACCAGGAAGTTGACTCCCTGCTCAGCACCTTGGTCGATCAGAACCCGCTAAATAACATGATTTCGGAGAAGGGCGAGCTATAGCTCCATGTCCAAACGCGTCGCAGATCTGTCCCCGGAAGCAAAGCGAGAGCTGCTCAAAAAAGCACTGCGGAGGCGATCCCAAGAAGAAGGCATTGTTGCTCCACTTTCCTTTCATCAGCAGCGGCTCTGGATCCTCGATCAGCTTGATCCTGGCAACCCTTCCTACAATATCGGACGCGTCATGCGCATTACCGGCCCGCTTAGTCTGGAGAGCGTCCGGCGGGCGCTTGACGAGATCGCCAGGCGTCAGGAGTCCTTGCGAACCGTATTTCGCTTCCAGCAGGGTGAGGCCGCACAAGTCATCTTGCCGGCGATGTCGTTGGGTCTTAACGTCGTCGATCTCGATGACTTGAGCCCCGACGAGCAGGACGCGGAGGTCAGGCGGCGGGTGCGAGAAGAAGCTCGCACGCGATTCGACCTGTCCGCCGGCCCGCTCATCAAAGTGACCTTGCTGCGCCTGGCGCATGACGAACATGTCGCCATAGCCTACATGCACCACATCGTCAGCGATGGCTGGTCGGTGGGCGTGTTTATGCGAGAGCTGGGGGTACTTTACGACGCCTTTTCCCGAAACCAGCCATCACCGCTTCCGGCGTTGGCGATTCAGTACCGAGACTATGCGCAGTGGCAGAGATCGCGGTTACAGGGGGAGGCGCTCGAGAAGCTGGTCGCTTATTGGAAGAAGAAACTGCAGGGAGCCCCTTCTACGCTGAGACTCCCGGCAGAGCGGACGAGAAGCACGATCGCGACCTACGAGGGCGCCAAGAAGAGCTGTTCGCTCTCGCCATCCTTGACCGAATCCCTGAGGCGCTTGAGCCATCAAGAGGGGGCCACGCTGTATATGACACTGCTGGCAGCCTTCAATGTGCTAGTCCATCGAAATACCGGACAAGAGGATATGGTCATCGCGTCGCCGATCGCGGACCGGGAGCGGCCAGAGACACAAGAGCTCATTGGATTCCTCGTGAATAATCTGGTTGTCCGCACCGACCTTGCAGGCAATCCCCGGTTCCGGGAGTTACTGACCCGAGTTCGCGAAGTCGTGCTAGAGGCCTACGTGCATCAGGAGTTGCCATTCGACAGGCTGGTTCAGGCGCTCGAACCCGAACGAATCCATGGCCTGGAGCCCTTGCTCGACATCATGTTTGCGCTACACAACACTCCGATGCCCAGTTTGGGAAACGAAGGCACCACCATTAGTGTTCTCGACGTCGATTGTGGTGTCTCACCGCTCAAACTCGCGGTCGAATGTTACGATAGCCGGGCCGGGCTTCAGATCTCCTTCAACTATAAGAAGGACGTGTTCGATCGCGACGCCATCGAACGATTCGCACAACAGTTTCACACGCTGCTCGAGTCGATCGCTTCCGAGCCTGAACGCCGAATCGCTGACTTGGATTTATTAACCGAAACCGATCGGGCGGAGCTGCGTTCAGCGTCAAATGCAGTGCCGGCGACTTACCCCAAGGAATTTTGCCTCCATCAGCTCTTCGAAAACCAGGCGGATCGCACGCCCGAGCGCGTCGCCGCCACTTTCGAGAACGAATCGCTGACGTACCAGGATCTCAACCGGCGGGCGAACCAGTTGGCGCATTATTTACGCCGACGGGGTGTGGGGCCGGAAAGCCTGGTCGGTATTTGCACCGATCGATCGATGGAAATGCTGGTGGCGATATTGGGGACGCTGAAGGCAGGCGCGGCCTACTTACCGCTGGATCCAACCTACCCCCGGGAGCGCCTGGCCTTCATGCTCGAGGATGCCGAGGCCCTGGTGGTATTGACAGAGCAGGAGCTGACCCTTCGCTTGCCCGGGGATGGGATTCAGCAGATCTGCCTGGATACGGACCGGGAGAAGATTGCGCAAGAAGATCGGAAGAATCCAGCGAACCGCGTGACGCCCGATAGCCTGGCCTATGTAATTTACACCTCCGGGTCGACCGGCGATCCTAAAGGCGTCTCCGTGACGCACTACAATGTGGTTCGCCTCTTCCAGGCAACGGAGCCTTGGTTCCATTTCGACGAACGAGACGTGTGGACACTCTTCCATTCCTATGCGTTCGACTTCTCGGTATGGGAGATCTGGGGTGCGTTGACTTATGGCGGGAGGCTGGTGGTGGTGCCCTACGTTGTGAGCCGATCGCCCGAAGCCTTTTACAGTCTATTATGTAACGAGCGGGTGACGGTGCTCAACCAGACTCCATCCGCCTTCCGCCAACTGATGTTGGCGGAAGAGACTCCCGGTACCGCGCGCGAACTTGCGCTGCGTCTGATCATCTTTGGTGGGGAAGCCCTCGACTTCCAAAGCTTGAAGCCCTGGTTTGCACGCCACGGGGATCGGCGACCGCGGTTGGTTAATGGGTACGGGATCACGGAGACGTGTATCTTCGTAACCTTTTATGAGTTATCGATGGCCGACCTGGTCGAGGCTCGCGGTAGCCTGATCGGACGTCCGATTCCAGACTTGCAGGTTTACGTTCTGGACAAGTACCAACAACCGGCGCCGATCTGGGTTCCTGGTGAGATCTACGTCGGAGGTGCCGGATTGGCGCGGGGTTACCTCGCGCGCCCGGAACTGACCGCGGAACGGTTCGCGCCAAATCCCTTCGACAACGAACCCGGGGCGCGTCTGTACAAATCTGGAGACCTCGCTCGCTACCTTCCGAGCGGCAACCTCGAATATCTGGGTCGAATCGACGACCAGATCAAGTTGCGGGGATTCAGGGTCGAGTTAGGTGAAATCGAGACGCGGTTGCGACAACATCCTCGCGTTGAAGATGTGGCCGTGGTCGCCCGGGAGGAGGTGGACGGCGATCGTCGGCTGGTGGCGTATTTCGTATCCAATGGGGAATCGGAAGTGAAGTCCGGCGAACTGAGAAGATTTCTCCAGGAGCATGTTCCCGATTACATGGTGCCGGCCCAATTCGTCTCCCTGCCCTCCCTGCCGCTGAATTCGAGCGGGAAGATCGACCGCAAGTCCCTCCCTTCCCCGGATCGTCAGCGGCGAGAATCGGACGATGCCTATGTGGCGCCGCGCAATCCCGTTGAAACCAAACTGGCAGGAGTCTGGAGCGAGGTCCTCAAGGTAGACACGGTGGGGATCCATGATAACTTCTTTGCCCTCGGTGGTCATTCGCTCCTGGCTGTGCAGCTCATGTATCGCGTAAAAGAGGCGTTCCGAGTTGAGGTGCCCATCCGCATGATCTTCGAATCGCCCACCGTAGCGCAACTGGCGGAGCGCCTCGACCACCTGAGCACCTCCGAGGGCCTGGAAGTCGGACCCGTTGTTCACGAAACGTCCCCATTGGTACCCATTCAGGTAAGCAACGGAAGCGTTGACCTTTTTTGCCTACACCCTGTGGGCGGCCAGATTCATTGGTATAAGCACCTCGCGGAGCTTCTGGGCCGCAGATACAGCCTGTACGGCCTTCAATCGCGGGCGCTGGCGGATCCGGCAAAGGAACATCACACGCTGATGGCGATGGCTGATGATTACGCCGGGATCATCCGGGAAAAATTGCCAGACGGCCCCTACCATCTTCTAGGATATTCCTCTGGAGGTACCTTCGCCATGACCATCGCCTCGGCGTTGGAAGCCAGGGGCTGCAAGGTCGGGTTTCTGGGACTTATCGATGCTTACCTGAAGACGGAGGGCGAAATCACGGTTGAGCACCAATCCCTGCAGAACCTGATCCTCACGCTGCGCGGAAACCTCGACGGGCAATTCCCAGGATTGGATCAGTTCTGGAATAATCTCATGGATCAATCGGCGACGCTCCACGGTGAGCTGCTGCCGCTCTCCAACGATCAGCGACTCGACAGAATATGCGACTGGCTGGCGGCCTTGAATCCGACTTTCGGTCAGTTCAGAGATGTGCTGAAGCAGCAATTGAGTCTTTACAATATCCATCACAAGCTGATCAAGGGCTTTGAGCCCTCAAAAATCGGAGCACCCCTATATGTGTGTTGGGCTGGCGAAATGATGCCCGGCACAAATCCACCCGCTCGTGTGGATTGGAGCAAGTTTACTTCCGGAGAGGTTCAGGTGGACATCATTGATGCGGACCACTTCACGATGATGCGACCTCCGGCGGTCGAGAGACTCGCGGAACGATTAGCTCAGCAAATCGATTACGTTCGGGGTGCTGGAGTACTGGCTCACAACTAGTCTTCGAAGTCGGGCGCGTCATCATCCGTAATCACGGGAGGGTTTGCTTTGATCTCGCTTATTGTCGCGGTGGGTTGGCTGGGCTTCGGGATCGTGAGCTTAGTTGTAACCCTTTGGACCCGGTGGTTTCCAGCGCTCGAGCGTCTCCAGCCGGGTAAACAACTGACCGAGAGCGGGGCTGGCTTCCTCTCCGTCGTCGTCCCGGTTCGCAACGAGGCGGCAAATATCGAGCCGTGCCTCCGGGGGTTGTTGGCTCAAACCTACCCATCGCATCGAATCAAGATTGCTGTGGTGAATGACGGTTCCACGGATGACACGGCCGCGATGGTCCTGCGGATCGCAGCCTCTGACCCGCGGGTGCAGCTGGTCGAGGCGGGACCGCTGCCGAGTGGATGGACGGGAAAGTCCCATGCGTGCTGGCGGGGCGCCAGCACGGTTCCTAGTGATTGGATTTGCTTCGTCGATGCAGACACGCGGGCGGCTCCAACCCTCATGATGACGGCGGTGTCATTCGCTGAAACCAATGGTATCGACATGCTCTCCTTGTTGCCTGCTCAGGAGCTCGAGAGCTTTTGGGAGCGCCTGTTTTTTCCGGGCGTTCTTCCCTTCGTAGACTTGTGGGCCCGATTAAACCGAATCAACGATCCCTCCTCCGTGAACGCGGGAGCCTCCGGGCAATTTATCCTGTTGCGTCGTCAGGCGCACGAGGCCGTCCATGGGCACGCATCGGTCTGTGGTGAGATCATTGAAGACTTAGCGCTGGCGCGCACGGTTAAGCAAGCGGGCCATCGGGTGTACTTGATGCGCGGGGACGACGTGATTCGAGTGCGGATGTACACTAATCTGAAGGGGATCTGGGAAGGTTTTTCCAAGAACGCTGTCGATGTCGCGGGCAATGTTACCGGCGCCGTGCCCCTGGCCTTGGCGACCTTTCTGGGAGGCTGGATGACCTTGCTGTTGCCAGCATGGACTTGGGCTATCCGGGCTGAAGATCCGAGCGTCGGTCTGCATACCTTGGCCTTTGGTTTATCCCTGCTGGGTACGGTACTTGTGCTCAGCCTGAATGCTCACGCCATGAGAGCTTGTCGGATCTCACCCTGGTACAGCCTGCTCTATCCTCTAGGTACCACGTTGCTGGCAGCAATCCTGTTCAATAGTACTTGGACTCGGTTAAGAGGCCAGACGCGATGGAAAGGCAGGGTCTATGATGTTCGAGACACGAGCGCCAAGATGTCCGCCGATCATTGACCACCGCGCATTTGATCCTCGGATACGGCTGCCGATCCTTCCCCGCCCGCCTGGTTCCCGGGGTTCCACGGGTTTGAGGACGTTGTGGAATCGAGAACCTGTCCGGGTGTTTCTCATGGTTGAATCGCTCCTCTTCGCAGGCGGCCGCCCGCTCGCACGCCAGCACCATCGGGGTAGCTTCGTGGCCGGCGCCGAACTCACGCAGGTAAACCCATAGCCCTATGCTCGCGGACCGGCAGGTGGAACTGGCGGAAGAGATCGCCGCCGGCCTTCACGCCATGCCCCTGCACATAAGCTACACCGCTACGAAGCACGCCATCGCGGGACTCACCAGCGCGCTGCGGACCGAAGCCTGACAATATGGGGTTAAGGTCTCGGCGCTCTGACCTGGGCCGATCTGCACACCTAATCGAATCCAAGCGGTGGCGCCTCTCGTCGTACTTCTATCGTCTGTCGCCATGGTTGTTGGAGAGGATGCAGGAGAGCATTCTTCGCATGGTGCGGAGTTCAGGAGCGCTGAGGGGTACGGGAGGGATACCGTGAACGCTGCTTGCGGACTCGGCCTGCAGCATTCTTCAGCACAGCATGCCGTTCTTGCGGAACCATATGATCGCGTCTCGAATCGCGTCTTCTAATGGTCCCGGTCTGTATCCCAACTCCCTTGCTGCCTTCTCCGATGAGAATAAGTAGCCCTTGCAGTAACTGAATCCCACAAGCGTGCTGTTGATCATAGCTTCCCGCCTGGTCAACATCTCTTGCAGATCGCCCAGCCAGCCAAAAACCGCGAATATGGGCCTGGGAACGCGCCAGTCAGGCGGGCGTAGACCGGCGACTTGCGCGATCATACGGGTGATCTCCTGATAGGTCATGTTGCGGTTACCCAGGATGTATCGTTCTCCCGAGCGCCCCTTCTCCCACGCCGCGATCATGCCCCGGCAAACGTCGCGCACATCAACGAAGTTATTCACGCCATCCGTGTATCCTGGGACCTTGCCCTTTACAATGTTCACCACCAGTTGTCCGGTACTTGGCTTCGGATCGTAAGGACCCAGCATATAACACGGATTGACGATCACGGCATCCAGGTGACCTTCCTCCACCGCGGATCTGACCAGGGCTTCGCTCTCTCGCTTGGTCACGGAGTACCCTGCGGCAAGCCCGAACTTGTCGAAGTTCCAGGGCCGGTCTTCCGTCACCGGCTTGCCATCCTCAGAGATCGCCACGGCCGCCACCGATGAGCAGTGAATCAGGCGTGAGATCCGGGCTATCTGTGAAGCGTCGATTACCGCCTTCGTCCCTTCTACATTGCTCCGGACCATGGCTTCACTTGCGTGTCGGGAGAGACCGGTGACGGCAGCACAATGAAATACAGCATCCATTCCCCTGAAGGCCGCGACGAGAGAGGCGGGAGCGGACAGGTCTCCCTCAACCCACTCGATGGGGAGCGATGACAAATGGCTGGTTTGGCTTGAGCGACGTCGGACGCATCGAACCTGGTGCCCGGCCTCGACCAGCTGTATCGCCAGGTTAGAGCCTACCAGTCCGGATGCCCCGGTAATCACAACCCTCATCGACTATTCCTACCGTATCGCCATCAAACACCAGTAATCTGACCCTGGTAGACGCAGCCGCCCGGCTGCTCCATCGCGTCTTTATGAACTACTCCCGGTTGGTGGATGTGATCTCGGCTGATGCCCTCTACCTTCAAGCGCCCTTCATTCGAAGCGTGGCGGAACAAACGCTGAAACGTAAAATCGTAGGCGGCAAGCCACAAACCCCGCCCGAGGGGACAACCTGGATTTGGGTCACCGACCTTCCCCCCTGCCTGATCCCTGCAAGCAAGATTCAACAGTGGGGTCATGACCGGTGGGATTAGGTAAACAGAGGCTTCAATGAACTGGGCTCATTCTAGCACATGGATCACTGCTCTATCAATGACTCCACGGCCATGCAATCCCTTCTGCTAACGCACGCGATCCGAATCCTGACGCTCAGCGAATCTCCTTCCCATACAAACCATGATATTGGGTAGGCTTCTGACCAAGATGTGGAATCGCTGCACCGCCGGAATCTCGTTTGCTTTTCCAACTTGGTTGAGATAGAAACGCAGTTGAGTACATCGAGCTGAGTGACTTGGCCGGTTTCCTGCACCAGCACTTGAACTGACAGTAGGCCCCGTGAGCTGAAGGGGCCCTAGACGCTTAGAGGCCACGCTCGGCTTGCGGGGCCTGCTGAAACGAGAACGGAGACCGTCAAATTGAATCTGGCTCATTGCCAGATCACGTTGGTCTGCCATATCCCATTCATATGATCAGTGCGCAGAAGGCGGCGGACCGCATCATACGGGCGATCGTCGATGGTCGGCGCGAGGCGTTCTTCCCTTGGTACCAGTCCGGGGTGATGGCCGGGCTGCGCCATCCGCCGCCCTTCCTCTACGATGGCCTGATGGTCGCCATCGGCCGCTGGGGGATGAAAGGGGAATATTGAAGGGCTGCACCATCGTCGGCACGTCGG
>JACQTD010000026.1 GCA_016210985.1 Acidobacteriota bacterium | reverse complement strand
TGATTCACTTGGCTTCCACTTGCAAAATGTAGAAACTCCAGAGGCCGGCACTTCGGAGCCGGCCACGTTACTTTCTCGACCTCCGTCTCATTTCAGGGCTCCGCAGCCGTGGTGATTCCACCCCTGGTTCCTCGATTCTTGACTCGAGCGCTATCGCTTCTCTTTCAACCATACGCTGGCCCGGGTGTTCTCCCAGTCCAGGTTCATCACCGCACCCCCCTTGGCAGGAGCCAGACTGATCGTGAACTGCTCAACCGGCCCGGACAGCTGCTCCACCTTCATTTCGGCGCGGCCCAGGTCCTGTTTCTCATCATAGTCGCCCCCCCGCTGGCCCGTCTGCTTATTGACAATCAGCTGCCAGCTCTTCGCCGACGGGATGGTGAATAGCGTGTAACTTCCCTTCGGAACCACCAGCCCGCCGATCTCCAGATCAGCTTCCGTGGTGAAGCCGGTGGCCATATTGGCTCCGGTACGCCACACCTTTTCCCAAGGAACCAGTCCGCCCATGATCTTGCGGCCCCGGACCGATGGCCGGCTGTACTGTACGGAAATCTTCTTGCCATTCAAGGCGACTTCTGCGGTTCCCGGGGGGCTGGGAGGCGGCGCGCCAGGCATTCTCCCCTTCACCGGTACACTCGCGCTGGTATGCTCCCACTCGAGCTTCATCACCGCCCCATCCCCCTCGGGGACGAAGCTGATGGTGAACTGCTCCACGGGGCTGGAGAGCTGGTCCACTTTCATGTCGATACGGCCCATGTCCTGATTGGCGTCGTAGTCCGTTCCCCATTGGCCGGTCTGCCGGTTGATGATCAGCTTCCAGCCCTTCTGCGAAGGCAGCGTGAAAAGCGTGTAGCTGCCCTTGAAGAGCGGCATGCCGCCGATTTCCAGATCCGCTTCGGTTACGAAGGTGGTCGCATCATTGGCCCCGCTACGCCATACCTGATCGTAGGGAACCAGCTCACCCATGATCTTCCGGCCCCGGATCGACGGCCGGCTGTAGACCACCGAGATCTTCTTCTCGTTCAGGGTGAATTCGGATTTTCCTATCGGACTCAGCGGCGACCCGCCATGCTGCCGTGCCCAAGGTGTGGTTGCGCACAGCGCGACGATCACTGCCGTCAGCATCGGCAAAACAAACCTGCGTCTGGTCTTCAATCTCATCACCTCTGCTCCTCGCTCAAGTAGACTCTCCAGCGGCAATCGCCCACGGATATCCGGCAGGCGTCGCCCGGGACCGGAGAGTGTTAGACCCTCCGGTGCTCCCGGTCAAGTGCAATCCGTCGAGCCTCAGTTCCTCTCCCCGTCCAGTCTGCATTGATTACATCATAAGTCAGGGATATGATGACCACGGCCTAGGCCCTCCTTTACCGGATCAACCTAAAATAGAGCAGCCATGAAACTGCTGTCCGTCAATACCGGCCTCACTCGCGAGATCATACTGGACGGCAGCCCCGTGCCCACGGGGATTTACAAGTCGCCCGTCCAAGGGCGGATTAGGATGCGAACCCTCAACCTTGACGGCGATCAACAGGGCGATCAAGTCCTGCATGGCGGTCCGGAGAAGGCGGTCTGCGTCTACCCCGCCGAGCACTACGAATTCTGGCGGGGCGAACTTCCCGGGATGGAACTCCCCTGGGGAGTGTTCGGAGAGAACCTCACGACGGAAGGCCTGCTCGAAGAAACCATACACCTTGGAGATCGGCTCCGCGTCGGATCCGCCGAAGTGGTCGTCACGCAGCCGCGCATGCCCTGTCACAAGCTCGGATTCAAATTCGGGATGCAAGCGATGGTTGATCGGGTACTGAAAAGCGGCCGCACAGGCTTCTACCTGGCGGTTGTCAAAGAAGGCGAAATCGGCTCAGGAGATCACATGGAAGTCATCCACCGCGACCCCAACCACGTCACGTTGGCGGCGGTCACCCGGTTGCACACCACGGAACAGCCCGACGTTGACCTTTTGTGCCGCGCGCTCGAGGTCAGCTTATTGCCCCAGCGCTGGCGCGATCGTTTCCGACATAAGTTGCAGGCCTCGAAACGATGACTTACCTCGGAGATCTCCCCTCCCCGAACTCCGTGTCTCCGCGCCTTCCCGTTCCATCGTCACCACGTTCGCGCTTCATGGTGACCATGATCGCTTCACTTTTCATCCTCGCCCTCTCATCGAGGGCCAGCGGTGGGCTGTTTTCATCCAACCAGGGCCCGATCCAGCTCCAGCCACTGTTGGCAGGGCTGGCCAAGCCGGTCTATGTGACGCACGCCGATGATGGGAGCCGCCGTCTCTTCATCGTCGAACAGGATGGACGGATAAAGGTTCTTCAAGACGGAGCGGCATCGCCGACCGTTTTCCTTGATATCACCGAGAAGGTATCCCGCGGGGGGAATGAACAGGGGTTGCTTGGGCTCACCTTTCATCCTCAGTATTCAACCAACCGGCGGTTCTTCATCAATTACACGCGCAGACCGGACGGGGCGACCGCGATCTCGGAGTTCAAGGCGTCGCCGGACGATCCCAATGCAGCCGATCCAACGGAGTTGAACCTGCTCACGATCCCGCAGCCGTTCTCCACCCACAACGGCGGGATGATCGAGTTCGGACCTGACGGCTATTTGTACATCGCAAACGGGGATGGCGGCCTTGCCCTTGACCCCTTTAATCTGTCCCAGAATATCGGGGAACTTCTGGGAAAGATCCTTCGGATTGACGTCGATCGTCCGGAGAGCCCGTCGATGCCTTACACTTCCCCGCAGGATAATCCCTTTTACGGATCGACGCCGGGGCGGGACGAGATCTATGCGCTCGGGTTCAGAAACCCCTGGCGGTTTTCGTTCGATCGGGCCACGGGTGAGCTCTATGCGGCCGACGTGGGCCAGGGGGCGCGGGAGGAGATCGACATTGTTGAGCGGGGCGGGAATTACGGCTGGCGGGTCTTCGAGGGAACCGAGTGCACGGGTCTAGGCCCTGCGCCGTGTACGGCCGGCAATTACATCCCACCGATAGCCGAGTATGCTCATTCGTCGGGTCGATGCTCGATCACCGGCGGCTACGTCTATCGCGGCGTCCGGGGCACGCTTCCACTCGGAAGCTATGTCTACGGCGATTACTGCTCCGGCGAGATTTTTATGCTGAAGGATGGCGTATCGAGCCTACTGCTCCCGACGAACATGAGCATCTCCTCTTTCGGTGAGGACGAAGCGGCCGAACTCCTCGTCGTGGACCTCGATGGCGCGATCTACCGGCTCGTCAGCCCCGGCGCATCCAGCATCCCGCGGAGGACACGATAGGCGCGCTCGCGGGCCTCGGGTTCAAGCGCCTGGAGAGCCATCAATGATGATCGCGCGTGACCGGGAGCGTCAAGGGTCATCCCAGGCCTTCCGGATGGCTGCAAAAACCGATTCGAAGTACCTACCGGTTTCAGTAGTATGTTCAGCGGCGATGTGGTAGGATACTTTTGCGTTGGTTGCTCCTGTAAAACGATTGGATTCGTCTAAGGAAGCTGCAAGTCCAGATTCGACCGCTCCTCGCCTAATGGCCGGGGCACTCGAGCAGCGCAAACAGCTAAATCAAAGAAAACAGAAGAGGAACAATAGTGAAAGAACAAGGAACAGTTAAATGGTTTAATGCCAGCAAGGGCTTCGGCTTCATTCAGCGCCAGTCCGGCGAGGACGTCTTCGTGCACCACACCGCCATTCAGGGGGAGGGGTTCAAGTCGCTGAACGAGGGTCAAGCGGTCGAATTCGAGGTTACCAAGGGCCCCAAGGGGCTCCAAGCTGAGAAGGTCTCCGGTCTGTAATCCATACGGGCGAGAGGAACTCTCCGACTCGCCCTTTCCCCACCCCTGCTCGCCTGGCTCCTGAACGAAGCCGGGCGAAACACCTTTGATGGCTCCAAGTGCGCGGGCTCGCCAAGCCTCCGTGCTCTGGCGAGGATATCCGCGCATAAGGATGCCATTCGAAGGCAATCCTATACCCAGAACCATCCATCTGGTGTTATTGGCAGTGTGCCTTGACGCCATCCGCACTGTGGGGGTCCGACCCCTTCTCGGTCGAATGATCTCACGGAATATCTGCAATTGCTGCTCTCATTGAAGTTGCAGCCACGCTTGACAATTGAACAACTTTAGATTATTCACGGACCCAGGTCTGGGCTGTATCGGCTTTTCAACCTCGAGGGAGCGCGCTCGCGAGATCGACCTTCAGGGACGAGAGGATATGAGGTGCCCACGAGATTATGTTTCACATTCTCTGTTAGGAGGACGGGCACGCTTCTGTTGGGTTGCCGATCCGGGAACCGACCTAGGGAGAAGAGAGGACATGACCCGGAAGGAAGTGTGGACGGCTTCCCGGAATCCGCGCTGTGCTCTGAGGTGTGGAATCGCGACCGTCGAAGAACGGGCAACCGCGTGGGGGATCCTGATTGAGGGGAGATGACGCAAGAGAGTAAGACCGCGTTGTCGCTGCTGTTCCGTGCGAACACGCTCCTTTGCGCGTTGCCCATCGAAAACGTATCGGAGACGATGCGTCCGCTGCCGATCGAGCGACTGACGGGCATGCCAGGGTTTGTGTGCGGGCTTTCCATTATTCGCGGCGCGCCGGTCCCAGTGATCAACGCCGCCTCGCTGATCGGCGAGAAAGAGTCACTTCCAAGCCGCTTCATTCTGCTTAAGATCGAAGGCCGCCCAACCGCCTTGGCTGTCGATGCCGTACTTGGCGTCAGGGCGCTTCCGGCAGCTTCTCTCCAAACCATGCCTCCTCTCCTCGGGGATGCGGCTTCCGACGTCGTGGATGCGATCGGGACGCTGGATGCGGAGCTGCTCCTTGTCTTGCGCAATGTCCATCTGGCGCCTGACTCCGTCTGGAACAACCTCGACCCGGGGGGATGTTGACATGACACCGGAGTTCGGCCCCGATGAGGTGGAAAGCTTCCGGAGCATCGTCGGGCGCCGCCTCGGGCTCGATTTCGAGGACACGAAGCTGGGGTTCCTGGCTGATGTTCTCTCGCGCCGGGTTAGATCCTCGGACCGGGGTTGCGGGATCTACCTGAGACGTCTCGAGTCCGGGCCGGCCAAGGACGAGATAGCCGCCCTCGCACAGGAACTCACCGTCGCCGAGACATACTTCTTCCGGAACATCGATCAGTTTCGTGCACTCGCCGAAGTAGGCCTGCCGGATCGCATGCGGGCGCAGGCCGCCCGTCGAAGGCTACGCCTGTTGTCGGCAGGGTGTGCTTCGGGCGAGGAGGCGTACTCGCTGGCGATCCTCGTTCGGGAGAATGTGCCGGATGCGGCCTGGGATGTGTCGATCCTGGGTATCGACGTCAACCCCGCGATGCTGGAGCGGGCGGCTCGTGCGCGGTTCTCAGCCTGGGCGCTCCGGGAGACGCCGTCCGAAGTCAAGCAACGATGGTTCAGGTCCGACGGCCGCGACCTCGTACTTGACGACGCTGCCCGGACTTCAGTGAAGTTCGAGGAGCGAAACCTTAACGAAAACGAAGTGGAGCTTTGGGAGCCCGGGGCGTACGACGTCGTGTTCTGCCGGAACGTCATCATGTATTTTACTCCCGAAAGCGCACAGGCGTTGATCGGCCGGATCGCCCGCACGCTGGCGCCGGGAGGCTATCTCTTCCTCGGGCATGCCGAGACCCTGCGCGGGCTCTCGCAGGACTTTCATCTGCGGCATACTCACGGAACCTTCTACTACCAGCGGAGGAGTCGTCTCCATGCGCCGCACCAGGAACCATCGCCTGGACGATCGCAGTACGCACCGCCGGCACCGGCGTCGCTCACGGCCGTCGTTGAAGGCTCCGACACTTGGGTCGAGGCGATCCGCCGAGCGTCGGAACGTATCCAGGCGATTACCCGAACACCCTCCCAGCCGCTGTCGCCCCGGACAGGACTGGCTGCCCCAAGACCGCGCTCGGACCTCGGCCAAGTGCTCGATCTATTCCATAGGGAGCGGTTCAGGGACGCTCTCGAGCTGGTGCGGGCGTTGCCGCCCGACTCAGCCAAGGATCCCGATGTGCTCCTGGTCCATGCGGTACTGCTCACGCACAGCGGCCGGATTTCTGAGGCTGAGGAGACTTGTCGAAAGCTTCTCGAGATGGACGAGCTCAATGCAGGTGCCCACTACTTGCTGGCTTTGTGCCGCGAGGGAGCGGGGGATCGAAGCGGGGCCATCGACCATGATCAAGTAGCCGTCTATCTGGATCCGGGCTTTGCCATGCCGCGCCTTCACCTGGGCTTGCTTGCCCGCAAGGCGAGTGATCGCCAAACGGAGCGCCGGGAGCTGAGTCAAGCGCTCCTGTTGCTGCAGCGGGAGGATGCCTCGCGATTGCTTCTCTTCGGCGGCGGGTTCGGGCGCGAAGCCTTGATCGCACTGTGCCAGGCGGAGATCGTCGCCGCTGGAGGCAACCCGTGATGAGCGACGGAGACCGACTCTCGGCTACCGCGGAGGAGCTCCGGCGCGCCTTCGACCGCTCTTTCGCCGAGGCCCCGGCCGCCGAGTCACCGGAAATCGAGGATCTGCTGGCCATTGGTATGGGGAGCGATCCCTACGCCCTGCGCGTTTCAGAGATCGCCGGGCTCTTCGCGGGCCAGAAGGTATCGCCACTCCCCGGCCCTCTTCCCGAGCTGGTGGGCATTGCGGGATTGCGGGGCGAGGTCGTCCCCGTGTACGACATGCCCGCGCTGCTCGGCTATTCCGGAGCCGAGACGCTCCGGTGGATAGTTCTGGTGGTCACAGGCGAGACGGTCGCACTGGCGTTTGACCAATTCGACGGCCATGTCCGGCTCGAGCGCAAGGCGGTTGCGCCTGAAGATCGGGACAACTCCGCCAGGCGGCATGTCCGTGAGGTCGCACGGATTGCGGACGTCGTGCGGCCGATCATACATCTGCCTTCCCTTCTTCAGGCGATCAAGGCGCTGGCTCGTCACCATACCCTTCGGAAGGAGTGAGATTCGATGACTCGAAATTGGACGATTGGAAAAAAGCTGGCCTTCGGCTTCGCGATCATCGTCGTACTGGCCATCGCCATCGGAGGTATTGCGGTCTACTCGTTGCGCCGGGTCGTGACCGACAAGGACCGCGTCATCAGCATAGACGCACAGCTACTCATAGAAGCTGGGAAGCTCCACGTGGCCCGCGTACAGAAGGCCGCCGCTTTCCGCGGCTACCTGTTCACTCGTGAGGAGCGGTTTCTCGAAGAGTTACGTGAGGCTCGATCGGTCTTCTCGGCATCCATCGACCGGCTAAAACGACGGGTTTACACGGAGGAAGGGCTCGGCCTTGTCAATCAGATAGCACGCGCCGAGGCGGAACTTCAACTGGCGGTTGATCGCGTCGTCGCGCTTCGACGCACGGAGGCAGCCATCGACACGGTCTCGCGCGCATACGAGGAGGAGATTCGCCAGAAGGCGGACGATCTCGACCAGCGCATTGAGGCGTTCTTGTCGCGTGAGGATCGCCAGCTGGAGGATGCCAGACAGGCGTCGACGGCAACCGCCTCCTCGACGACCACGCTTGTGATGGTCATCGCCATGGCCATCGTGCTCTTCGCCGTCTTCGTAGCGGTTTTTCTGACTCGAACGCTGAGCCGTCAAATCAGCACGGCCGTGGGCCAGGTTCAAAGCTCCTCAACCGAACTTCAGGCCGCGGCCAGCCAGCAGGCGGCGGGCACGAGGGAGC
>JACQTD010000292.1 GCA_016210985.1 Acidobacteriota bacterium | reverse complement strand
ATGTAGCACGGCCCGGGGGGTGCAAAATGTAGAAACTCCAGGAAACGGCAATCCGCCAGGGCGGATTGCCGTTTCAGGGGTTTGGCGTGGGGTCTTGGAGCGGGGATGTCAACGCATCTTGCCGGTGAGTGAAGCCGTTTCGCGTTGACGGGTCGTGCGGGCGAGTTGAGTCTCTTCCTCGGATCGAAGCAGCGCGACGCCGCGGGTCTGTCCCGGCGTAAAGACCTGACTCAGGAAGAACTTTTCGCCATAGCGGTTGAAAACCAGTCGGGCTTTCTCCTGCCTGATGTGGGTCTCGGTCGCGACAGGGAATACCAGTGCCCGGTCCTTCGTCCTGACGTTCTGTACCGCGAGCGCACCGTCAGCGGGTTGATTGAAGATGAGCCGGTAATCCCCGGCCGGAAGCTTCGTCGATCCGGCTGTGAAACCGAACGGGATCGAGACTTCGATCCGGGGAGCGGATTGACCCCTGGCCAACAGCGTGACCAGCATGATCAGCATGCCCAGGGTCGCGAGCGAATAGTAAGTTTTTCGTCTCATGTCATCTTCTCCAGTCTTTGGTAATTTGCGGCGTCCGGGCAAGTCGGCACCGCCGCGGATGGCGTTGATCGGAGAGGCACCCTACCTCTCAAGTCAAGGATTCCGGCCGACGAGCGTGGCGGTCTCATGCCAGCGATCGTACTTCGACAGTTCGCGCAATCGTGGGCTGGTCAAACCACATCCTGTTCGGCTGCCGGCAGGCCACACCTGGGCCAGGTAGTACTCGTCTCCAAACCGATGGAATACGACTTTCGCCTGTTCGATCGTAGATGCAGCCTGGACCGTGTTCGTCAGTACGATCGCCTGCCGATCGAAGCCGGCACTCCGGAT
The DNA here is from genome assembly GCA_016210985.1 of Acidobacteriota bacterium. Lineage (GTDB taxonomy): Bacteria > Acidobacteriota > Blastocatellia > HR10 > JACQTD01 > JACQTD01. The sequence goes on along the minus strand of JACQTD010000292.1, from coordinate 3,479 downwards.
AAGCAGAGCCGGGCGGCCCGACTCCATGGGACCCAGACGGTATTCACCCGCAGGAAGCATCTGATCCCCGACAATGAAATTAAACGGTATGTCCACCCGCATCGATGCACCGGACTGTGCTTGGATTCCCGTCGCGATCACGGTGATCAACATCGCCGTTGTCGCCAGTATGGATGGTCTCTTGTTTCTCATGGTTCCTCCTTGGATTGATCGTTTCTGCGCTGATGGAGCCGAGGAAGCACAGGGAATTTTCGTGCCGGAGCTCGAGGTGGGGCGCGGCGGATGCGCCAGCAATACTCTGACCGCTTGAAACCAGAAGCTTTGATCGCGTTCACCCCCTACGGGAACGAGCCGGGAATGACGGCACCACCTCCCGGGAGGTGCTATCCGGCTGGATAGCCGTCTTATCTGTTCAGATAGTCGAGCCCCCCGCTCGTTGGAGGCGATCGTGATTTGGAGTGCGCCGGCAAAGCGCAGCGGCGACGGCGCTTTCGAGTGAAACTGCAGCCCACGAACACAACCAAAGCGGGGTCTCCGCCACGGCGGATTGCCCCCGCACTTCAAAGAAGTGTCAGTTAGCCGGGGCTCTATGCGATAATCGACTCGCGCTCATCGGACTCCAGCCTCGTGGCCCGGGTCGAGCCCGCTCGTAATCGAAGAGAGGGGAATCAGGCGCATGCTTCGGGAACGAATCCGTTGACTGGGACGTAAGCAGGTTCGCGTGAAGCCCCAACTCGTAGCCATCGCCGGACCCCTGAAAGACGCCGCCTTCCTGCTCGCGGACGTGGACTTTTCGATCGGGCGGGACTCGTCCAATGATCTCGCCATTGCCGATCTAGCCCTCTCCCGAAAGCACTGCGTCATCAAGCCGGCTTCGGATGGGTTCAGTCTCCAGGATCTTGGCAGCTTGAATGGTTCGTTGGTCAATGGCACTCCCGTGCGGGAACGGAGGCTGAACCATGGTGATCGGATCGGCCTCGGCGATTCTGTTTTTCTCGTCTTATTGGAAGAGGCGCCGGCCCTGCCCGCCGGGGTTTCAGTCGAGTGGGATGAGTCGTCCTCGGTCACGCGTTCGACCGTGCAGCTCCGGATCGATGACGCCCTGTACACGGGACGGCCAGCAGACGCGCCGCTCATGGATCGGGGCTTGCGGAGCTTGCGGGACCTGGAGACGCTGCTCGGTATCAGCACGACCCTCCACGCCATCCGCAGTGTCCAGGAGCTACAGGAACAAGTACTCGAGGCCGCCATCCGGACCGTGCCCGCCGATCAGGGAGCTATCCTGCTTCTCGATGCCCTTGGGGTGGAGTTCACGTCGGTCGTCGGGCGGCGTTCGAACGGGTCGGCGGTACGCGTCCGGTCAAGGTCGATATCCGGCTGATCGCCGCCACTAACCGCGATCTCGAGGAAGCCATCAAGAGCGGGCACTTCAGGCCAGATCTTTATTACCGGCTGAACGTGGTGCCCTTGACGATGCCGCCGCTCCGGGAACGGCGGGAAGACATTCCCCTTCTCGCGGGCCACTTCGTTGCAAAATTCGACCTCCGATGTAAACGTCGTGTTGCCGGTCTTTCAGCCGAAGCCCGGGCTGGTTTACTGCAATATGATCTGAATCTCAGGGATCTGCTGAAGGGTTGATGAATGGTTCGCGCTCATCCGGTCGCCGGCGGGTTCAGCCAGCCGCGGGTCAGGTAGTCGGCCATCGTCAGCGCGAGGAGGATGGCCAGCCAGAGCAGGGCGGCGACGACCACGAGTTTGGTCAGCCGGGTGCTGTAGCGGACATGCATGAAATAGAGAATGACCAGCGTCGCCTTGAGGACCGCGATCGCCAGGGCGATGGTGGTATTCATCCGGCCCAGGTCGAGAAACGCCAGCTGCACCGTCAGGTAAGTGAGCAACATCAGCGCGCCAAAAATGGCGAAATAGATCTTCAGCGAGACCACATGTGCGTGTTCAGTCACCGGATTTGCCTTCAGTTCATCCATGCCGGTCGATCAGGTAAAGTAACGGAAAGAGAAAGATCCATACGATGTCCACAAAATGCCAATAGAGCCCCGATAGTTCGACGGGTGCGTGGTACCCCGGTGTGTACCGGCCTTGCCGCGCCTGGACCATCAGGAATACGAGGATGCCGAGTCCGATGACCATGTGGAAGGCGTGCATCCCGGTCATGGCGAAGTAGATCGAGAAAAACAGCTGCGCGTGCTGCGCGCTTCCGCCCGGGTAGACGAATGATGCTCCCGGGACCAGGTGATCGATCCACTTATGGTGGTACTCGACGGCTTTGATGCCGAGGAACGCGGCCCCGAGCAGGAACGTCAACACCAGAAAGGGGAGGAGCATCGATCGCTTGCCGGTCTGAGACCCGTAAACCGCCAGTGCCATCGTCAGACTGCTGGCGATGAGTACCAGCGTGTTGATCCCGCCGAGCGTAAGGTCCAGATGGTGGCTCGCCCCGGCGAAGGCTTGAGGATAGTAAGTCCGATAGACCAGGTAGGCCGTGAACAGGCCGCCAAAGAACATGATTTCAGTGACCAGAAACAGCCACATTCCCATCGTGGCGGCGTCCCGCTGTTGGGGGACGTCATCGAAATGATGGGCTAGCACCGAGTGAGCTTGGGCCAAGTTAATCTCCTCATGAGTCCGAAGTCCCGGGTTCGTAGTTCCGGCTTCAGCCGGTATCTTTGCCTCAGCACCCCCCGCCTCAAGGCACCACTACGAACCTGGGGCGCTTCACACCGGCAGTTCCCCCTGTTTGAATTCGGTGACAAGTTGCTTTTTTACCTCCGGTTCGAATTCATAAGCCTCCCAGGTAACCACGGGCGTCCGTTCAAAATTCTCGGTCGGCGGAGGCGAGGTGGTGCGCCATTCCAGGCCGGTGGCGGGCCAGAGATTGGTCGTGGCAACCGGCCCGTATCGCATCGACCAGATCAGGTAGATCATCGGGAGGATGTATCCGACGCCGAGTATCGACGCCCCTGCGGTCGACATGACATTGAGCACCTGGAATTCGTCAGGGTAGGCATGATAGCGCCTCGGCATGCCAAGGTAGCCGAGCAGGAATTGCGGGAAGAACGTCAGGTTGAATCCGATAAAGACCACGAGCGCGCTGAGCTTGGCCCATCCCTCGGGATACATCCTGCCGCTGATCTTAGGCCACCAATAGTGCAGCCCCCCCAGGTATGCCATCACGGTCCCGCCCACCATGATGTAATGAAAATGCGCGACGACGAAGTAAGTGTCATGAAGGTGGATATCCGTCGCGAGCGTCGACAGAAAGAGCCCGGTGAGCCCGCCCATCGTGAACAGCCCGATGAAGCCCATCGCGTAAAGCATCGGCGCGTTGTAGGATATCGACCCCTTGTACATCGTCGCCGTCCAATTAAACACCTTCACCGCGGAGGGGATCGCGACCAGAAAGCTCAGAACCGAAAAGACCAGGCTTGCATACATCGACTGCCCGCTGACGAACATGTGGT
>JACQTD010000032.1 GCA_016210985.1 Acidobacteriota bacterium | reverse complement strand
GGGCTGGACGTTTGCCGAATCGAGAATGGGAAATCTCCGGGCGCCTGGTACCTTCCCTTATCGACGAAATCCCCATCCTGGCGGTGCTGGGAACAATCGCTCCCGAAGGGCTCCTCATCCGGGACGCGCTTGAACTTCGAGTGAAGGAGAGTGATCGGATCAGTGCCATGGCCGAGAATCTCCGCCGGACAGGGGTCCGAATTGACGAGTATGAGGACGGCATGTTTGTCCACCCGTCCGCGCGGCTCTCCGGGGCCGAAGTCAGTGCGTTCGGTGATCACCGCGTGGCGATGTCGATGGCCCTGGCCGGGCTTCGGGCGGGCGAGCCGGTGATCCTCGACGATCCCGAGGTGGTGGGCGTTTCTTTTCCCGGCTTCTTTGAATGCCTGCGGAGCCTCACCCGATGAGCGGCGGATCCGACACGAAAAATGTGTATCTGGTGGGATTCATGGCCGCCGGCAAGACGACGATCGGGGAGGCGCTGGCGGAACTGCTCGGGAGGACCTTTGTGGATCTCGATCAGGAGATCGAACAACGGGAAGGTCTCACGATTCCGGCGCTCTTCCGCGAAAAGGGAGAAGCCTACTTTCGTTCGGTCGAAGCCGACCTCCTTCGAGAATTCAGTAGCCGGCAAGGGCTCGTCGTAGCCCTCGGAGGTGGCGCCTTCGGCAACCCGGAGAATCAAGACTCGCTAAAGGAATCCGGAGTCGTGATATGGATAGATCTCCCTTTCGAGTCGCTCGCCGAAAGACTTCTCACGGCCCCGAATCGACCTCTCAATTCGTCCCGGCAGGAACTCGAGGCGCTCTACCGTCGGCGGCTTTCTGACTATAAGGCCGCGCACATCCGTATAGCTCTTCGTAATCAAAACCCCTCGGAAGCCGCCAGCCTCGCCCGCGAGGCCATACTCAACCTTCGCGCCGGTGATTCGCGTACAACGAAGCGGCCCGCAGCGGATCGCGAATCATAGTGACTTGCATGAGAATGACCGTTCTCGTGGGAGGGCGCTCCCACAGCCCGAGGGGTTCCGGAATGACGGCACCACGTCGCCCTCAGGAGATCCGAAGGATGCGCACCCCGCAGGGCTCCCACAACAACCGCGTTCAGCCTTACCCGGGGCAACGCCATTCGGCCCGGATCCGTTCCACGGTTGATGCGATCAGTCCCGGCACGGCGAAGAGTCGAATCGCGGCCAACCCGGCCGCATGCGTACCTGATATTTCGCCTATGCGCGTCGCGTCGATTCCTCCCACGCCAAGAATCGGCAGTCGGAACTTCTCACAGGCCGCCCGCAGGAGATCGGGCCCCAGCGGCGGACCATATTCCCGCTTTGTCGGCGTGTCGAAGATAGGGCCCAGAAGCGCAAAATCGGCTCCTTCGCTCACCGCCCGCCCCACTTCCTCGAGCGAATGCGTAGAGACGCCGATCAGGAAACCCTCAGGTACGAACGGGCGGACCGCCGACGCGCCGATGGAACTCGATGTCAGATGAACCCCATGAGCTCCGCATGCCAGCGCGATGTCGAACCGGTCGTTGACCAGGAGACGCGACCGCCCGCTCGAGACGCCCCTGAGGAGAGAGGATACGAGAGCACAGAGATCCCGGTCACACAGATCCTTCTCCCGGACCTGAATCAAATCGATGCCGGAGGCCGCCGCCTCGGCAGCCAGACGAGGGAGATCCCCGCCCGGGAGCGACTTACGATCCGTGATCAGATAAAGAAGTGGTCTGTTGCTCGGTAACCTCTTTTTCACCGGCCATCAGGCGGATCAGATCTTTAAAATGGAAGGCTTCCCACAGTCCCAGCAAGACGTTGATGACACCCAGGCCGATCACCCCCCAACGTACCACCGAACTGTTGATTACGAGCGCAAGTCCCGTGAGCTTCGTTCGCTCAACCAGGAACGCCAGAAACATGTTCTCGGCCCAGTAGCTGGACCTCGGAGAAATGATCAGAACCGCCCCGAGTTCGAAGAATACCAGTATGTAGAGAACTACGGTGATTCGTGCTGATGTGAGCTTCTTCAGGGGGCCACCCGGATCGCGCGCCAACTTCGAATCGTGCTCTCGCTCAAGGCGGCGAACCTAACACAGCACGCGGAGGCGGGTCAATTTCCAGCCGAAACGACCGCCATTCAGATCCGTTCGTCCCACAGTTTCCCTTCCCTGGGCCGGACACCTGCAAAAGTTTGTCGGTGAAGCGGGGAAGGACCCATGCGCCGCAGGGCATTCAGGTGAATCCGAGTACCATATCCGACATTATGGTCCCATCCGTATTCCGGGAACTCCTCGTGCCACTTTCGCATGATCAGGTCGCGGGTGACTTTCGCCACGATGGATGCCGCGGCAATGGATTGTGAGAGCTGGTCGCCATGAATGATTCCCTGCTGCGCCGCCGGTAGCCTGTCGATGGTGATGGCATCAATGAGCAGGTAATCCGGCCCCGGATGAAGCCCGTCGACAGCCCGAACCATGGCGGCTTTGGTCGCCTGCAGGATATTGATCCGATCGATTTCCGGCGCATCGACAGCCGAGGTCGCGAAAGCGAGGGCGGTAGATTGGATCCTGCAATAGAGGTCTTCGCGTTGCCTGGCGGTCAGACGCTTTGAATCGTCCACCCCTTCGGGAACCCTGCCAGGATTCAGAATCACCGCCGCGGCCACCACTGGACCCGCCAGCGCTCCCCTTCCAACTTCATCGACACCGGCGATCATGCGAAAGCCCCGCCTCCATACGACACGTTCAAATTCGAGGCCGCATGGCGGAAGCCTGTTTGTCCTTTTGCCCGGAGGGCGCATCCTGAAGCATCGACCACCCCTGTGGCCAAGAGGTCCGCGGCGAGCAGAGATTGGCGAGCCCGTCAGGGTCGGAGGGCGCGCGTCATCGATCCTGAACTAGGGTACGGACGGGAATCCACCGAGAAGGATGGCCAGGAGAATGGCGAGAATAATGAGCAGTGTGGTGTCCGAGAGACCTCTATCCTTGCGCATGGATGATCTTCTCCTGTCGAGAACTATGTTCAGGGCGCCGCTGACAAATCCAGATCGGGAAATATAGTCAGGCGCCGAGCCGGGTGTCAATTTAAGTGCTTCGAACATCGCTACTGGTACCGCCGGCGGCGGGAATGTAGGCCTTGAGCACATAGTCCTTCACCATCCGGTCGGCACTGAAGCGCCATCCCAGGGTCCGGATGGCGCGCTTCATACGCGCGATCCAGTTTCGAGGAAGACCGTCGCGGTCCCGGTCGTAGTAAAGCGGGATCACTTCCTCGCGAAGCGACTTGAGCAGCGCCTCCCCGTCGCGCGCGTCGTGCAGTTCGGCCGAGGTGTGCGTCTCGCCTCCCCCGATAGCGAAGCCGTTCTGCCCATCGTAGGCTTCCGCCCACCAGCCGTCGAGAATCGATAGATTCAATCCGCCGTTGAGCACTACCTTCTGCCCGCTGGTGCCGGAGGCCTCGAACGGACGGCGAGGGGTGTTCAGCCACACATCGACTCCCTGCACAAGATAGCGGCCGACGCTGATGTCGTAGTCCTCGATGAACAGGACCTTGCCGGCAAACCGCTCGTCCCGCATAAGCCGGGCGATTTCCTGCAGGACCTGTTTTCCCGGTCCGTCCTGGGGATGCGCCTTTCCGGCGAAGACGAATTGAATCGGAAACCGTGGATCGTTTACCAGCGAAACAATCAGCTCCATGTCACGCAGAATCAGGTTGGCGCGCTTATACGTAGCGAACCGCCGGGCAAAACCGATCGTCAGGGCATCCAGACCAAGGGAGCGTCTGAGCGAATTGACGAATTCAGCCGATTCACCCCGCTGCTCGGCGGCCGCCGCAGCCCGCCGGCGCGCGGTGTCGATGAGGTGGGCCTTCAACGCCTGGTGGGTCTCCCACAACTCGCTGTCGTCGACTTTCTCAATCGCCTCCCAGAATCCCGGTTCTCCGCAGCGCTCCGGCCATTCCGGGCCGAAGTGCCGGTCATAGACCTGGTGCATCTGAGGCGCCAGCCAGGTTTGCACATGAACGCCGTTGGTGATGTGGCCGATCGGAACGTTCACTTCAGTGTAGTCGGGATAGAGCGGATTCCACATTCCCCGAGTCACGCGTCCGTGCAGGGACGAAACGGCGTTGGCGCGCCGGGACAATTTCAGCGCAAGCACGGTCATGCAGAACTTCTCGCTCTCGTCCGCCGGATTAACCCTTCCCCACCCCATGAACTGTTCGGGATCGAGGCCAAGGGCTTCACGCAACGGGCCCAGGTGCTCCTCGACCAACTCAGCCGAAAACCGGTCATGTCCGGCCGGTACCGGCGTGTGAGTCGTAAAGACGATCCGCGACGCTACGCGCCGGCGCGCTTCTTCCGCCGGGATGCCTTCCGTAATCATCCGGCGCCGCACCAAGTCGAGCGCCGCAAAGGCGCTGTGCCCCTCATTGAGATGAGCTACACCGGGTTGAATGCCCAGGGCGGTCAGCGCTTGAACGCCGCCGATGCCTAGCAACAACTCCTGGCGGATGCGAACCCGATCGTCTCCCCCGTATAAACGGGCGGTCAATTCCCTGTCCTCGGGCTGGTTCCCATCCACATCAGAGTCGAGCAGCAGAAGGGTGTTCCTTCCGACCGACAGCTTCCAGACACGGGCGGCGATGGCGCCGGTTCGCGTCTCGACCACGACCATGACATGGGCGCCGTCGGGGTCCCTGGCCGGCTCGATCGGTAATCGCCGGCTGTCGATTTCGAGATAGTCCTCGTGCTGCCAGCCGTCGAGGTCGAGGCGCTGTTTGAAGTAGCCCTGATCGTAATAGAGCCCGACCCCGACGAGCGGAATTCCAAGGTCCGAGGCGCTCTTGAGGTGGTCGCCCGCCAGGATTCCGAGACCGCCCGAATAAATCGGAATCGACTCGTGCAATCCGAACTCGGCCGAAAAATAGGCCACCGGCCGTGCCCACAGCACGCCTGCGTAGCGGGCTCCCCAGGTCCGGTTCGAATTCAGATACTCCTGCATCCGACGGTAGGCATAGTTGATGCGGCTGTGGAGAAAAAGCCTCGCGGCGCGTTCCTCCAAATGGTCGGTCGGAATCTGTTGGAGCATCGCGATCGGGCTGCAGTCCAATTCCGTCCACAACTCGGGATCGAGCTGACGAAAGAGGCTGGTGGTGTCATCGTCCCAGCTCCACCAGAGGTTTTGCGCGAGCGCGCAGAGCCGCTGGTGCGATGGGGCAATCAATTGGCCGAGCATGCGGGCCTCGCTGACCATCGGCGCCAGTTGGGTACCGGCGGTTGTCAGCATGCCCACTTCATCCTGGCTAAATGCCCGCGCCTCGATCGTCTGTACGACCAGCACGCCCTGCAGGAGTCCGCGATCAATGAGCGGAACACCCAGGAAGGAGCGGTAGGGATCTTCGCCCGCTTCCTCGAAATACTTGAACCGGGGATGCCGCATCGCATCTTCGACGACCTGTGCCTGCATCTGCTCGGCCACCAGCCCTACCAGGCCTTCGTCCAACCGCATTCTGACGCGGCCGACACTCTCACTGCGCAGTCCAATCGTCGCCGCCAGCACCAGGTTCGACCGGTCCGGTTCGAGCAGGTAGACCGAACAGACGTCGGTGCCGAACCGTCGTTGAATCAACTGGACGATGTTCGAGAGGGTCTCGGCCGGATCCCCGCTTTGGGAGACCAATCGGCTGATCTCCTCCAGCGTCCATAACGCGGATCCCTCATAGGTGCCGGTGGATTCAGGCATCTCTACTTTCACTCCCTTGCATGGTCAAGTCCTGCATGTGGCTGCCTTACTTCAACGTCCTGCCTTGGTCTGGGTTCGAGCTCAGTTCCTTTCATCCTACCATTCATGAATCCGTTGCCAAAGCGCCAGCAGTACAATTCGGGTCAAACCACCCAACCCTTAGAGCCCGTCCGACGGCTCCTTGCAAGGTGCGCGAGTCGAGCGAAGGTATGTTATGCCAATGAGTTCTATCCCTTTGGACGCTGGCGGAGACGCGGGTTCACGTGCTGGCCTACGAAAGGACTCGGACGCATATCCTGCCCGGTGGCGGGAGAAGTTGCGAAATAGTTGGACACCTAACCGACCAGGCTTCGAAGAGCCGGAAGGGAATGCGGGGTACGCATCCGTTCCGGCGCTCCGAACCTATGAGGAGTTCAAGAACCAGAGAGAAACTGATTCCTTCACCGCTTCGGAGCCACGGGCACAACCGCCGGCCTTCGGGGGTGGATCAAGGACCGGTCCTGAATCTCCTCGATAAGAGCCGAGATCAATAGCGGTTGGTCGGAGTCGTTCGGACCTACCCTGGGTCTGTTCCCTGAAGGGGATGGCGTCCTCTAGCCCAGGGAATGGTGAATCGTGAGGCCCGTTGCCCTCACGATGGCTGAACGTTGTGATACTCGCGAAGCCGCTCAGCCTCGCGGGTGAAACGAGGGGATTGGCAATCGGCGACGAGAACTTGATAATGCACCAGATGTGCCGCGACGAGACCTCGGATGGCCGCGGCCTGATCCGGCTTGACTTCGGCTCCAGCACATTCGGCCCGCGCGAGGAGCACATCCATGTAAAGCGGCCGCGGCGCGATGCACCTCGTTCGATTCCGTGCACACGCGGTCGAGTCGGTGGCCGATGGCCTCCTTCACGCTTTGTGGGAGGACCAGTTCGCCAGTCTCGCAGCGTTTCCAACCTCCACGCTCGCGGCATACCGAACCCCGTTCGATCAGCGCTTTCAATACCTCTTCGACAAAGAAAGGATTGCCCTCGGTTTCCCGATGTACGGCTTCGCCAAAATCGGCGCTGACGGGTTCGCCCAGTAGGGCGGCCAACTGCGCGGAGGTTTCCTCGGGGTTGAACCGCCGGAGGGCGATGCGGGTAATGAGGCGTTCGCGGTTCCAGTCCACCAAGGCCTTGGCGAGCGGGTGGGCGCGATCGAGTTCGGCCTCGCGGTAGGCGCCGACCACCAGCACGCGGTCTTCGCGCAGTTGCCGCAGTAAGTGCCCGAGGAGCCAGAGCGTGCCGCGATCGGCCCAATGCAAATCATCGGTGTAGAGCACCAGGCCCTTCTCACGCGCAAGCTGGGAAAACACTTGAACCACGGCGTCGAAGAAGAGCAGCCGCTCCTCGTGAGATTGTAACTGCCATCGTTCGGGAAAGGGGCCGATGCGGCTTTCAATCTCAGGCGCAAGCTTTGCTATCTGCGCAGCCGCATCGCCGATGCCGCGCAATGGCGAGTCGTCTGCCTGCTCGCGCACCCAGCGGCGAAAAGCCTCCACCAGGGGTAAGTAGGGCGTGGTGGCGTCGAACTCGTAACAACCGCCCGTCAGTACGACGGCGCCATCGACGGCGGCAAGCGTGGTGATCTCACGCGCCAGCCGTGTCTTACCCGCGCCAGGCTCACCGCTTAAGAGCACCGCATGTCCATGGCCCTCGCGCGCGCGACGCCACAATTCCCGGGCTTCCGCAAGCTCGGCGACGCGCCCGACCAGGCGCCCTCGCGACAGCGCGTCGAGAATCGCGACCCTCCCGGCAACGTCGGCCTCGGACGTCCCCGTGGAGGTGAGCGATTCACGCAGCGCCGCTGCCGCCTCTCTCGCCGTAGCAAATCGATCCGCGGGACGCTTTTCCAAAAGACGCAGGATCACGGCCTCCAGCGCCCGCGGCAAGTCAGGGCGCAACACCCGCGGCGGCACGACCGGAGCGTGGATGTGTTGCGAAACGACGGTTAACGGATCATCGCCGGCGAAGGGGAGACGGCCGGTAATGAGTTCATAAAGGACGACGCCGAGGGCGTAGAGATCGGTGCGACCATCCACCGGCTGTCCCAATGCCTGCTCGGGCGCTATGTACGAGGCGGTTCCGATGATAATCCCGGAACGGGAGATGCGCGTGCCGTAATCCGGAAGCGCCAGTCCAAGGTCGGCCAGTTTGATGAATCCCGAGTCCCCGGTCGAAGGCAGGAGCACATTGTCCGGTTTTAGATCTCGATGCACGATATGGTCCGCATGTGCGTGCTCCAGGGCGGCACAGATCTGGCAGGCGATCTCCACGATCTGGGGGAGTTCGCGAGGACGCGCCTTGGCCAGGCTGGGGCCTTGAGCCAGCTCCATCACGTAAAAAGGCACCCCATCCGCCTCACCGACGTCATAGATGGAAATGATGTGGGGATGATTCAAGGCCGCCGTGGCGCGGGCTTCCCGCATCAGCCGTTCCCGGGCGTCGGGCGCCGCCGCTTCCGGCAGGACTTTGATCGCGACTTCGCGATGAAGTTCGAGATCCGTAGCGCGATAAACAATCCCCATCCCGCCCCGGCCGATCTCGCCCTCGAGGCGATACCGGTCACGCAACACGTTTCCGGGTGCGGTGGAGCCTTTGCGCCATCCTTCTCCGGAGAGGATCCGGGTCGTTAGGGACTCGTCCGCCATCGGTCAAAACATAACACGCCGCTGCGATCGGAGCGCACGATCCGGGAGGGACGTCGAATTCCAAATCCTTGGATATGGCCCGATCGTCACTCGCATGGTCCCGTATTGAAGGCCGTTGACCGACCTCGCATCGGACGGCGGGATTCGCTCCGTCCTCCCGACATCGCCGCCACGTCGCTACTCGGGATTCTCCCCTCTCCCGGGCAACTCCATGAGCCGGCTGTGCGCAGCCCTCGTTCTGCGGTTTTCCGCTCCCAGTTTGTCGCGAAGCAGCGTGTATCCTTCCAGCAGCAGCGGTTCCGCCTCTCCATAACGATGCAGCGATAGCAGGCAGCTACCGAGCAGGCTCTGAGCTTCGGCAATCCGCCAGTCTCCCGGTGGGAGCGCTTTGCGCCGGATCTCCAGCGCTTCGCGCAGGATCGCTTCCGCCTCCTCGGGGGACTTCTGATCAATCAGGCACTGGCCAAGCCCTGTCAATGAGTATGTGAGGTCAAGATGCCCTTCCGGCAACTTCCTTCTACGAATCGCGAGGGACTGGCGGAACATCGCTTCCGAGGCGGCAAGGTCGCCCTTGCGATGCCGCACCAAAGCGAGGTTCGAAATGACATTCGCCACCGAGGGATGCTCCGGGCCAAGCTGCTCCTCGAACAGGGACAGGGCCTGACGGTAAACCGGCTCCGCGCCGGCGTAGTCCCCCTTGGCGAACAGCAAGGCGGCCAGATTGTTCAGATTCGTCGCGACATCGGGATGCCTCTCGCCGAGTATCCTTCGAAACATCGCCAGCGACTCCCGATACAATGCCTCGGCGGCGTCCAAGTCGCCCCTGCTGTGCAGTACTATGGCCAGATTGTCCAGGATGATCGCGACTTTCGGATGTTCGCCGAACTGTCTGCGGCGCAATGCCAGCGCCTCACGAAGCATCGATTCCGCGGCGTCGAGGCGGCCCGTCTGGCGGAGCAGATCTCCCAGATTGTTGAGGCTTTCGGCGACCTTTTCGTGGTCGGAACCCAGCATTCTTCGCCGCATGGCCAGGGATTCGCGGAATAGGGTCTCGGCAGGCTGATACTGGCCTTGATGAACGAGGACCAGGGCCAGATTGTCCATACTCTCGGCCACTTCCGGATGCGCTTTCCCCAACGACTTCCGCCGCAGTGACAAGGCGTCACGATAAAGGGATTCTGCCGCCGCGTAATCGCCCCGCCGGCGCAGCACCTCCGCGAGATTGTTCATGCTATGCGCCCGTTCGGCGTCCCCTACGCTTCGGCTCTCCCGCCTCAGCTTCAGCGCCTGCTCAAGCAGGGGCTTGGCGCTGTCATACATACCAAGGTTCTCGTACACCCGCCCCATCGTGTCCATGAGCGTGGCCTGTACGGCGGGCTCCTGCTCGAGATCCTCAGCGATCCTGGAGCGGCCGTGGTCGAGGATCTCCCTGGCCGTGATCGTCTGCCCCCGAGTACGACCCGGGTCGGCGACCTGAAATAGCCCTACGATGAAATCGGAGGTGCGTTTTGCGGTCTTCGCTTCGGTTCTGGCCCGGGCGGCTTCCCGAGTCGCCCGCTCGGCTTCGCCGCTGGCTTTCCGTTCGGCGCTTTCGGCGCGCAGTAGACTGGCTTCCGCAAGTTCGCGTCCCGCACGCTCGGCGTCGCGCGCCCGGTCGGCCTCGGCCCGTTGGACCCCCGCCCATCGCTCCGCGAGGATCGCACGGTCGCGTTCACGGGCGATCCGCGCGGATTGCAGCGTCAGCATCATGGCCGAACCGATGACCAGCACCATCACGCACGCGGCCACAACAACGCCGGCGCGATGCCGCTTCAGGAACTTCCCCGCCCGATAGCCGAAGGTGTCCTGTCGTGCTATGACCGGAAGTCCGGCAAGGTGTCTCCGGATATCTTCGGAGAACTGTTCGACGGACCCGTACCGGCGCTGCGGCTCGCGTCGGATGGCCATTAATACGATGTTGTCCAGATCCCCTGCGAGACTCTTCCGCAGTCCTTCCGATGACGTACCGCACCGCCCGGCGATCTTCCCTTTCCCGACCGGTCCGCCAAAGTCTCCAGCCCGGCCGGACGCGGCGCCCGAACCCGCCACTTCCCGTACGCCATCCTCACGGTCGATCGTCGCGCTCGGCTTCGGCGGCTCAGCACCGAGTATGACCCGCTCAATCTCCTTTGGAGCAGCTTGTCTCAGATGATAGGGCCGGTGGCCGGTGAGCAACTCATACAAACAGACCCCCAATGAGTACACATCGCTCGCCGTCGTGACATTTTCGCACCGAATCTGCTCCGGACTCGCATAGTCCGGCGTCAACCGGCGGAACTCCAGCGCCGTCCCGGTTCCCGCTCTCGCTTCGGGTTCAGGATGCAGCACCTTGGCAATCCCGAAGTCGAGGAGCTTGGGTGTGCCCTCCAGCGTCACCATGATATTGCTGGGTTTCAGATCACGATGCACGACAAGGTTCTGGTGGGCGTATTGCACGGCCGCACAAACCGTCCGGAAGAGCTGCAGCCGCTCATTGATCGTTAGTTGGCAGCGGTCGCAGTATTCGCCGATCGGCTCACCCTTCACATACTCCATGACCAGGTAGGGCAGGCCATCTTGCGTTGTGCCCCCGTCGAGGAGCCGGGCGATGTTGGGGTGTTCAAGGTGGGCCAGAATCTGTCGCTCATAGCGGAATCGGCGCAGGACTTCGTCGGTGTCCGTCCCGCGTTTGACGATCTTCAGGGCCACCCGCGCCTCATACTGCTGATCGGCCCGCTCCGCCAGGTAAACGGTTCCCATCCCACCCCGGCCCAGCTCCTGGATCAAGCGATAGGAACCTATCTGCTGGCCGGATTTCGGTATTCCCCCTCCGGCGATGACGGCGGCCGCCATACGTTCTATAGATGACTGAAAAACGCCTCCGCTCTGTTCTCCTGCCTCCAGCAACGACTGAACTTCGGCCCGCAGCTCTTGATCGCTTCCGCAGGCCGACTCAAGGAATGTGGCCCGATCCGCCGCATCGATCTGCGAGGCCGCATGATAGAGGTCCTGAATCTGGCGCCACCTTGCGGGAGTCATCCCCCTTGCCCACGTAATCCCAGCTCCCGGTGGAGCCAGGCTCGAGCCATTTTCGTCTCGCGCTGGATCGTCGTGAGCGAAACACCCAGGAATTTCGCCGTCTCTTCCTGCGTCAGGCCCCCGAAATACTGCAGCTCAACCACCTGGGACTTCCGGGTGTCGATCCCGGCGAGCGTCGTCATCGCCTCATCCAGCAGGACCAGGTTCACCGCACCGTCCTCGGATACGTCAATGGCTTCATCGAGCGTCACTCGGCGGGCTCCAGCGCCCCGTTTCGCGTACTGGTACTTTCGCGCATGATCCACGAGGATGTGCCGCATGACGTGTGCCGCCAGCGCCAGGAAATGAACGCGGTCCCCCGACCTCACGTTCGCACCCACCAGGCGCAAGTACGCTTCGTGGACGAGATCCG
Organism: Acidobacteriota bacterium; assembly: GCA_016210985.1. Lineage (GTDB taxonomy): Bacteria > Acidobacteriota > Blastocatellia > HR10 > JACQTD01 > JACQTD01. The sequence continues at coordinate 7,231 of JACQTD010000032.1, read as the reverse complement.
TCGGCTGGAGGGTATGGTTGGAGCGTTCGCCTCGCATGTAGCGCCCGGCGAGCCGCCGGAGTTCGTCGTACATGAGGGGCATTAGCCGATCCAGCGCGGAAAGATCGCCCTCGCGCCAATCTACGAACGATTGGGCCACATTGTCCGGCGCACCTGCCATAAAGCACCCTCCGGAATCGGCTCGGTGGTGGAAAGTATGGAGCAACTATTTTATGCGGGTTTGTCTTGCAAGTAAAACAAACGTAACTGCATAGAGGTACCTCCGGAAGATCCCAAAAAGTAATCTATCCACCCCCTGGAGGTTCGTCTCCGGTTTTCTCGCTTACTGAAGTGACCGGTCGCATGAGTCTTTCACCCGGTCAAAGCCGTAAAGTGATCGTCTCGGTCAGGGATCCCGACGTGGCCGGCACCCGCCCGATCAACCTCACGGTTATGCGACTCGTTTCGACACCGATCGGCGTGATCGCGCCGGTGACGATCACGACGGCCGCGGCCCGCAGTCCGATCCAAGAGGTCAGCCCTCCGAAGATGCAGCCTTAGAGGAGTCGTCATGCAGAAAACCATTCAGTGTCTGAGAAGCCTGATGCTGGCAGCAGGGATCCTTCTGCTTGCGCCCGCCGTCGTCTCCGGTCACGACTGCGGCCAGCAGTCGCTCTACGAGCTGACCGTTGGCCAGACGGACAATTACACGATCATGGCGAATGGCATCAGCACCGTCTACCGGGTGAGCAACAACACGTCCCCATCCGTCGCCAGCGTCACCCCGCAAACGCTCGGCAACGCCACGGACGGGGTTTTTTCGATCATGGCGCTGGCCCCCGGGGAAACGATGATCACGATATTCTGGGACGCGACGGCCGGTGAAGGGGTAACCGGAAACTGCACCTTTACGGTGCGGGTCACGCGTCCCCCCAGTGCGTTCTCCCTGGTGCAGGCGAATTGCAGCAGTCCCGGCTCCCCCCGGACGATATATCGGAATCTGAGCGAGAGGAACTATGGCATCACGGTCGAAGCCACGACCACCTGCCAGCAGACATTCACGGTCAAGGACAGAATGACTGGGATGCCATTCGGCACTGAGACCGTCAGGGCGGGAGCCCGCACGTTCGAGATGCTTGCGCCTTCCAATACCTTCATCGAGATGACGTGTATCGGCACCGGTACATGTTCGTACCGCCTTGGAGGGGTTCTCACCACCCGGGACGTCCACGAGAAATGCGACTTTGGTCCCGAGAAAGTCTACGAGAATCTATCCGGCAAAGACCTGGACGTCACGATCGAGGGTTCCACGACTTGCCCGACACAGTCCTTTACGGTAGTTGACGGCAGTGGAAGGGAGACGCCGGATAGCGGCAATGTCGGAGAGGGAACGCGCCTTTTCAGTTTCAGAGTGCGTCGAGGCCACTCGATCGTGATATTCTGCACGGGGGCGGGCGGCACCGGTGCTTGTAACTATATCGTCGCCGTTCCCAGGAGCGGAACGCCTCAATCCGGCCAGGTCGGATGCGGTGGGGATCAGCGGATTTACCGAAATAGCAGCGGCCGGGAGATGGAAGTCACGGTGCAAGTCACCGCTTCCTGCAACGGGGCGACCCTCACCGTCAGTGGAGACGACGGCGGGGAGGCGGTCCCGGCTGGCGAAACCCGGACCCGCACCTTTACGCTGGCGGCGGGGGGCACGATCAACCTCAACTGTGCGGGTCCCCTGTTCGGAGGGAGTTGCACCTACACGATCCTCGAAGGCACATAGCTGACCCACTTCCAACGGGAGCGCCAGGCTCCTGCCTGGCGAATTCCGCACGGCCGATTTAGACTGTTGGAAAGCGTTCAAGGGCTTTCCGCAGCGCTGCCGCCGTATGAATGGATCAATGAACTGATCCGGAGGGCAGGAGCGGGAACCCCTGTCAGCCAGGACCTCTTTAAAAGTCACTTCGCCGCCCGGACCTGGTATCCCAGGAATTTGTTCGCCACGATGTTCGACATGTTCCGCAAATACAAACTGTATGCGGTGACCTACGGACTGGAGGTCTCGCCGAAGATTCCCACCACGCTGGACCTGCTCACGGAGAATTCCACGCTCTGGGTGCTGAATTTCCTATACAACGGCACCATTCTGGGGACCTCCGACAACGGTTACTACCAGACCAACCCTATAGTCTTTCCCGATCTTAAAGCCGCCATTGACACGACGCCTGGCCAGCCAGGAGACTCGCTCAATCAATGCGCATCTCTGACCACACGTCGCTAGCGTGGTTCGACCCTTTTATCTGTTCCGCTTGCGGATGAGCGTCCAGGCGATTGGCCTATGAAGCTATAGCGTCTTCAGAAGATGGTCGTATTCGGCGTGACTTCCGATCCAGAACTATGTGACTTCGTCGTACTCCAGAAGTCCGACGGCCCGGTGACTGAGGGTGACCCGAACGGAGTAGACAGGCTCTCGTTGATGGACCCTCTGGAACTGGGGGGGTGATCGGGGTTTTCGCGAAAGAGTTTGTAGGCTTCCCGAGCCTCCTCCCGAACTTCTGGCGGCCGCTCGAGGTAGGCTCCCCAAAAAGCGCGGCATGGCGCGACTTCACAGCTTTTCAGGGTCAAGGGCGGTGGTTCGACCGGCCGCCCGGTCAACTCGAACTTCGGCCGCGAGTCTGCCCAGGGCGTCCTCCGAAGCACGGAATTGTTTGGCCCAGAGTTCCTCATGGTTAAGTTCGTCGAGCGTTTTGCGGCCTGACCGCTCGCGGCGTATCATCTCGGCCGTAGGGTGAGGCATGAGATACAAGGTCGTTCTGAAGCAGTCGGACGAGGGCGTGAGCGCGAGTGTTCCTGGGTTGCCGGGCTGCTGGTCCCAGGGGGCGAACGAGGCAGAGGCCCTAGACAATATCCAGGACGCCATCAGGGAATACCTCTCGGTAGTAGCGGAACAACTGAAGGGTGCCGATGTTCGTGAGGTCGAGGTCCCGGTTTAGCGGTGGGGAAGATCCCTGGCATCGCTCACGAGCGTGCCGACCTAAAGGATGTGGAGAAAATCGCGACGGAGGTATTGAAGACCGAAACTGACGACGCCACGCCTAAAGCCCGCACACCAATTGCTGGTTACGTGTACCTGATGAAATCAGGTCGCCGATACAAGACTGGGCACACAAACTCGCCAGCGCGCTGACATCGCGAGGTCCGACTGGAACTCCCTGACCCGATTGCACGGGTGATGCGGAGTACAAGGGTCTGGGCCCGGTGGTCGAAAAATTCAACCTGAGACAAACAGGGTTGCCTGCGGCCATTTCCAAACTCAGCGGTCAGCGCCCCCGGCAACGGGAGGAGTGGCGTATCGTCGGAATCTGATTGTTGATGTGTCAGGGTCTGCCTGCTTCGCCACTCCCGGCTTCATTTCGCCTCGATGAATTCCTCCAACGCCTGCATCACCCATTCAGGAGTCAAAGCGTCGGAGACACGGCCGGCCGCGAAGTAGATGTTGAATCGCGAGCCGGCTTCGAGGGCCTTCCGTTCGATCCGCGCCTCCCGCCGCTCGCGCTCTTCCTGAGCCCGCCGTTGATTCCGCTGATCTTCCTCCCGCCGCTCACGCCGCAGCTCCTCCCGTCTCTGTTCGAGCCGTCTGCGCTCACGCTGGTCGTTGGTCTCGTTGATTTGACGGTCGAGCTCCTTTTCGCGCCGGCTCTTCTCCGCCGGCGGCACCGCTACCGGTCCGGCCGATTCGTCAAGGAATGTCCCATAACCCCCGCCGCCAAGCTGAAACTCGATGTGACGGCCCGTGACCTTGATCTTCGTCACCATCACGGATTCGCCGACTCGAATGCTCTTGCCGTAGCGCTTGATCCGATTCCCATACTCGCCGTAGTCGAACGGCTGGTCCCGGTCTGTGCGGACATTGACACCATCCTTCGTCGCCGGCATGTCAATTTTCAGTGTGACCTGGCGGCCTTCAAAATACTGCTTAAGCCTCGCCTCGCTCTGCGCGCTCACGGAAACAGCCGCAAGCAGTACCATCGCCAGCATGCTTAACCTCGTCTTCATGCGGGATCCTCCTCGTTTACATCTCGCGAATTCCCGGCGCTATTCGGGCTTGTCCCGGTTGCTCCGAAAGTCCATGAGCCGGGTGTAGGCTGCCTTGGCTCTGCGGTTTTCCTCCCCCAGGTTGTCGCGGAGCTGCGTGTAGCCGTCTGCCAGCAGCGGTTCGGCTTCTCCATAGCGTCGCAACGCGGCGAGGCAACCGCCGAGAAGACTTTAAATCGGTAGACAGAGTATGGGCCCCGGAAGGATGCTCCAGGCCGAGTCGTTCTTCGAACACGACCAGGTTCTGATGGGCGAATTGGACCGCGGCACAAACCGTGCGGAAGAGGCTCAAGCGCTCGATGACGGACAACTTAGGCCTGTCGCAGTACATGTCGATCGGCTCGCCCTTCACATACTCAATGACCAGGTAGGGCAAGCCGTCTTCGGTCGTCCCCCCGTCCAGGAGCCTGGCGATATTGGGGTGCTCAAGTTGGGCCAGGATTTGCCGCTCATGGCAGAACCGGCGTAAAACTTCGTCGGTGTCCATGCCGCGTTTAACGACCTTCAGGGCCACCCGAGCCTCGTACTGTTGGTCGGCGCGCTCCGCCAGGTAAACAGTTCCCATCCCGCCGTGGCCCAGCTCCCTGATCACCCTGTACGGACCGATCCGCCGCCCGGAATCCGGCATCTCCCGGCCGGCCATGACGGTTTCCGCCATACGTCGCACGGCGGATTGAAACAGCTCGCTGCTTTGCTGGCCTGTATCTAACAGCGACTCGACTTCCGTCCGGAGATCCCGATCGTGGGCGCAGGCGTCATCAAGAAACGTGGACCGATCCTTGGTTTCGCAATTCGAAGCGGTATGATAGAGATCCTGAATCCGCTGGCACCTACCAGGTGTCAGTCGCCTTCCCCTCGTCGGGCAAGCTCCCGGTAAAGCCAGGCTCTGGCCATCTTCGTCTCCCGATGGATGGTGGTGAGCGAAACGCCGAGGAATTCCGCGGTCTCCGTCTGGGTCAACCCGCCGAAGTACTGGAGTTCGACAACCCGGCTCCTCCGGGAATCGCTCCCGGCGCATGTAGTGCCCGGCAAGCCGTCGGAGTTCGTCGTAGACCAGCGGCATCAACCGGTCCAATGCCGAGCCGTCTCCCTCACGCCAGTTGATGAACAGTTGAGCCACACTGTTCGGCGCTGCTGTCATTACCGGTCCTCCAGAGTTTGCTTCTAAAAGGTAGTGCCGACGATGGTTATTCCAGGCTCGTCTGCGGTGCAAGTAAAACAGCCGTAAACGGATACAGGCGATCCTGAATCAAACCTCGAAAACATCTTACGGCACGCCTGAAGATTTTTTTTGGATTTCTCGCATAATAGGTGACCAATGGAAGAGCGCTCCCGTACGGTCGATCCCCGAGCATCCTGGAGAGGAAACATGAATAAGAAAGAGTTTGCATTCAGGCGGCCCTTGCTTCTATGGGCGATGCCGGTGTTGTTCGTCTCGAAAAACAACAGTGAACCGTCCCTCCGGAATTCTGAAGTTAGAGGAGATCTCATGCACAGGACCATTCGATTACTGATAAACCTGGTGCTGCCGGCGGGAATCTTCCTGCTGGCTCCTGCCACAGTCTCGGGTCACGACTGCGGTCAGTCGCTTGTTGAACTGACCGTCGGCCAAACGGCGACCTATACGATCGTGTCCCATGGCATTGCCACAGCTTACGGGGTCACCAACAATACATCCCCCGTGGTCGCCGGCGTCACGCCCCAAACGCTCGGCAACGTCAATGATGGGGTCTTTACGATCATGGCGCTGGCCCCCGGAGAAAGGATGGTGACCATATTCTGGGATGCGAGTGCGGCTGAAGGGGTAACCGGTAATTGCACCTTCACCGTGAAGGTGACTCGTCCGGCTAATGCCTTCTCGCTCGTGCAGACGGGTTGTACGAGCAGTGGATCTGCCGGTACGATATACCGAAATACCAGCGAGAAAAATTATGGGATCACCGTGGAAGCCATAACCACCTGTCAACAAGCCTTCATCGTCAAGGACAGGATGACCGGAATGCCGTTCAGTACGGACATCATCCGGGCAGGAACGCGTACCTTCGAGGTGCTTGTACCTTCCAATACCTTCATCGAAATGACTTGTACCGGCAGCGGCACGTGTTCCTATCGCCTTCGGGGGCTACTCACGACCCGGGACATACACGAGAAATGCGATTTTGGCCCGAAGAAGGTTTACGAAAACCTTACCAGCAAAGATCTCGACGTAACGGTTGAAGGAAATACGACTTGCCCGACACAGTCCTTTACCGTCATCGACCGGAGTGGGAAAGAGAACCCGGAGAGTGGCAATGTGGCGGAAGGAACGCGTCTCTTCAGTTTCATGGTACGGAGCGGCCATTCGATCATGATGTTTTGTACCGGAGAGAGCGGCATGGGTGACTGTAACTACATCCTCTAGAGGCTATCGTGGTTCATGGTCTTTCTCTCCTTTCAGGATTGTCTTCAGGCTTGCCTTCGGGAAACGGCCTTGCGTTAGACATGTAACGGCCGCATTGGCAGCCTCCAAGATCGGGGTAACTATAACCGAACGGTGATCGGGACGTTTGACTTCTGCAGATGCGGAGCCTTGCTCACCAATGAAGCAGAGCGGCTGGGTTTGAACGCTCCCTTGAGATCCACGCCCTACGCATGGTTTGCACGAACACCGGGTTGCTGCTTCCCGAAAACACCATTAAAGGCGTCAACGAGTTGTTCCGCCGTAGCCTGTTGCCCGGAGGCTGTGGTCGGAGCGGTCCGTGATGTTTGCGCATTCGCAAACGTCACGGACAGAACACGGACAGTTTTTAGAGAAGCGAGTCATGGCCTCATTGACAACCTCGTGGACGGGCTATCAACGAACCGAGGGAAGTAGTGTTATGCTGATCCGCGTAAGATGCGGGAATAAGCTCGGAGATGGAAGGAAGGCTGACCAAGTCCAAGTGTTTAGAGCACCATTCGCCCTCAATCGAATGAAAAAGACTCCCGACCCCTTTTTCTCCGACTTGCGGGCGACAAACCAGGAGATTCGGTATGAAGATTGTGGTTATCGGCGGCAGCGGGCTCATAGGAACAAAGCTCGTGAAGCTCCTTCGTCAGCATGACCATGAGGTCGTGGCGGCGTCACCCTCTTCGGGCGTCAACGCCCTCACAGGTGAGGGACTGGCTGGAGCGCTTACAGGCGCTCAGG
>JACQTD010000290.1 GCA_016210985.1 Acidobacteriota bacterium | reverse complement strand
CGTCTCTGCGGTGGTTAGTGATTCACTTGGCTTCCACTTGCTAAATGTAGAAACTCCAGTCGCCCGACACCCGTCGGGCGCAAGTTTGTCTCGCTCCGCTTCCGCTAGGCTGGCGGCTACCCTCCCAACTCCCGTTGGGGGCAAGATCCTAGCGGCCAATCCCAATCATCCCCGCGGATGAAACTTGGAATAGACCTCGCGCAGGTGCTCGTTGGTGACGTAAGTGTACACCTGGGTAGTAGTCGGATCCGCGTGGCCGAGCATGGTCTGAACCGATCGGAGATCGGCGCCGTGTTCCAGCAGGTGGGTGGCGAACGTGTGCCGAAACATATGAGGATATACATTCCCGATGTCGGCGCGTCTGGCGTATTTCCGGACGAGTCTCCAGATGCTTTCCCGGCACATCGGCCTATCGGTTGATCGCCTCGGATCTCGTGAGACCTGCCCGGAGCGTCGAGCGCTCCGCGCTATGAACAGGAAGACGGTGTTCTTCCGATTCCTCAGCCAGCGGTTTCGAACTGGGATGTACTTCTTGATCCATGCCAGGCACGAGTCGCCGACCGGGACGGTGCGCTCTTTTCCGCCCTTTCCCACGCACTTCACCATGCCTAAATCGAGCTGGAGGTCATCGACCCGGAGCCTGGCGATTTCCGAGACACGAAGGCCGGAGGCGTAAAACAATTCAAGCAGGGCGCGGTCACGAAGGCCCGATTCGCTTTGGGTGTCCGGCTGCTTCAGCAGCAAGTCAATTTCCTCGATGGTCAGGAACTTCGGCAGCGTCTGCCAGGACTTGGGCGCTTCGAGGTTAATGGTTGGATCCTGTTTCGTCGCGCCGTCGAGAATCAGGAACCGGTAGAGACCCCGGACCGCGACCATGTTCCGCGCCACCGATTTGGGCCCGAGCCCCTCCTCGTGAAGATACTGCACATACCGTACGATCTGCTCCCGGCCGGTCGAGAGGACTTCCCGATCCGCCTTCTCCCGAAGCCAGGTCTCAAACCGCCGCAAGTCGTATCGGTACGACATGAGGGTGTTGGCGGAAAGCCCCCGCTCGACCCGGAGATAATTCAGGAAATCGGACTTGAGATCACGGTGCATGAACCGCCTGCTTGACGCTGCCTCGGCGGCGAGGATAGATTCTGTCGGCTTTGGAGTAAAGCCGGGAGATCGTCTTTTCAATCCATGCTGCTTAGCCAGTTGGCCAGCTTGCTCGATCTTCCTTATTCGGGGGAAGACGTGGAGATTTGTGCCGCCGCGGGGTTGGAGGATGCTGCCGAAGGTCAACTCTCCTTCCTGGCCAATCGCAAGTACACGGCGAAAGTCCACGCGACCCGGGCTTCGGCCGTGATCATCCCGCAAGATTTGGGCGATCTCAGTATCTCCCACATCCGAAGCCCGAATCCCTACCTGACCTTTGCCCTCGCCCTGGAGGCGCTCTACCCGTTGAAACCCCGGGAAGTCGGCATTCATCCGACCGCCGTGCTGCCTCCATCGGCGACCCTCGGGACGGATCCCTTCATCGGCGCGAACAGTGTGATCGGGGAAGGGTGCCGCCTGGGAGACCGCGTCACCATTCACGCGAATTGCACCCTCTACCCCGGGGTGCGGCTCGGGGACGATTGCGTGTTACATTCCAACGTGTCGATCCGTGAGGACTGCGTCCTGGGCAAGCGGGTCATACTTCAGAATGGCGCCTGTATCGGATCGGACGGCTTCGGGTATGCCCGTCTGGAAAAGGGTGGTTGGCACAAATTGAGGCAAACGGGGCGCGTCATCATTGAAGACGACGTCGAGATCGGGGCTAATGCCACGGTCGACCGCGCCACCATCGGGGAGACCCTGATCCGGCGGGGCTCGAAGATCGACAACCTGGTCCAGATTGGACATGCCTGTACGGTAGGGGAGGACTCGCTGCTCTGCGCTCAGGTCGGGCTCGCCGGAAGCTCACATGTCGGCCGCCAGGTGATCCTTGCCGGCCAGGTGGGGGTGGCCGGGCACCTGGAGATCGGCGACGGAGCCCAGGCAACGGCGCAGACCGGAATTCCCGGATCGGTGCCCGCCGGGCAGGTGGTTTCCGGATACCCGGCCGTCGAGAACCGTGAGTGGCTGAGACAGGTGGCCGAACTGAAGCGGTTGCCGGGACTGCGAGCGCTGGTTCAAGAATTGCGTGAGAGATTATCCAAGCTTGAGACCAGGTCTTAAAAGGATTACTTTAACTCCGACTCTTCAAACGTAGTACGTCGAACTCATGCCTCTAAAAATTGAAAATCAGATCACGTTAAAGATTAACTTCGAGAAGCTGCAGCGACACCTTGAAGCAGTACTTGAAGTGATTCCGCCCGAACACACCCGCGGCCTGACCAAACTGGTCGTAGTGGATCAGATCCAGGAACCACGTTTGGACGCGAAACAACGCGCGGAGCTGCCCGGGCTCTATCATCCACGCATGCCGGGTTCGGCGCCCTGGCTCGAGGTCGCGCTGCTGCCGCTCCTGCCCAAGGACTCCTTCTGGAAGCGCATAAGTGGCAGGCTCTCCTTCAAGCCCAATGTCACGGGCGTGATGCTCTCCCTGATCGGACAGCACTATCATATGACGCTCGGTCACGGGGTGAAGAAGAGCCAGTATGAGCAGGCGGTGCGGGCCTACGTCGAGAAACAGTTCGCGGAATTCAACCGGCGTCGGGGGGGATGGCGGGCCAAGCTCTTCAGGCCTTTTCAGCCCTACCTCGAGAAGTGGGCCAAGGCGTTGCGCAAGCGTTACGACCAGGAGGCCCGGAAGAAGGCGAAGGGCGCGGCTTAAACCCGTTCGTAGTACCTGCTTCAGCAGGATGTTTTGCTGAAGCACCCCCCGCCTGAAGGCGGAACTACATACGTGGGATTCACCCCAACTCCACATCGTCGGCCAGGGACCTCAGGCACTTCGCGAGGTGGGTTCGGGTGATATCGGCTTTTCGGAACCGGATGAGTAATTGGTATTCGGGGGTCCGGTGCTGGAAGGTGTATTGCCTCGGACGCTGCGGCTTGGATTTACCCGCGCGGCGTATGGTGTCGCGATCCGCCCCTTCATCCTTCACCTTCGAGATGATGTTGCGCATCGCTTCAACCGATCCTTGACGTGCTATCTGAACCAGCATTGATTTTGACTGAATGTCGGCTCGCCGACAGAGCTCACGTATCTCCTCAGGCAGTTCCGCCACCGACAGCGCCTCGGTGACGCTGGTTCTTGACTTCCCTATCTTCTTCGAGACCTGATCGTGCGTGTAGCCGAACCGCTCAACCAGAACCTTAAGTCCGTTGGCTTCCTCGAACGGGGTCAAATCCTTTCGCTGAAGGTTCTCGATCAGCGCGATCTCCGCCACGCCGCGCTCGTCCACGTCCATCTCGATGCACGGAATCTCCCGGAGCCCGACCTGCTTCGCCGCCCGAAAGCGCCGCTCCCCGCTAATGATCAGAAAGCCCGGACGATTCCCGTTCGGCTTGACCAGAATCGGTTCAAGCACTCCCTTCTCCCGGATCGAAGCCATGAGTTCGTCCAAATCGCCGACATCGATCCGCGGCTGGTCCGGATTGATGTCGAGCTGCTCCATGGGGATCATCCTTCCTACCGGCGCTCCGGTTCGGGTCACTAGCTCGTCGACGAAATGGACGTCGTGTCGCATTTTCAGGTCGCTGGGCAAGCCGCGTTTAGACACGTTTGAGCACCTCCCGGCTAAGCTGGGTATACTGGGCGGCAGACTTGGATTTCGGGGCGAAAGTGAAGATCGGTTCGCGGTAGGCGGGACTCTCTTCCAACCGGACCGATTTCCCGATAATGGTCTTGAACACCTTGTCACCGAAAACCGAAACGATCTGCCGGTAGATGTCCCGGCCGAGAATCGTCCGGGAATCGTGGAGCGTCACTAGGACACCAAGAATCTTCAAATCCGGGTTTGGCCGCGATTTGATCTTCTGGATCGTCTCGAGAAGATCATCCGTGCCTTCCAGAGCATAATAGGATGACTGGATGGGAACGAGGATGTGCGTCGAGACCACGAGCGCGTTGATGGTGATCAGGCCCAAAGTCGGCGGGGTATCGATCAAAACGAAGTCGTATTCCTCCTTGTGGCCTTCCAACCGATCCTTCACCCTGAAAGGAGCGTCGAATTCTCCGATGAGCGTGCTCTCCAACTTAGCTAAATTAATCCTTGAAGGAAGGATATCCAATCCATTGAAAGCACTGCGATAAACCACTTCCTCGAAGGCGATTCGACGGTCCGTCAAGAGATCATACGCCGAATGATTGACTTCGTGCATGTCGAGGTAGGAGAGCGAGCTGTTCGACTGGGGATCCAGGTCGACAAGCAGCACCTTCTTTCCCCGCCTCGCCAGTCCGGCCGACAGATTGACCGCTGTCGTCGTCTTACCGACTCCGCCCTTCTGGTTGGCGATGGTCACGATCACCGGGTTGGGCATTTCTGGGTGAAACCCCCTGAGGATCGTCAAACCCGCATTCACATCTTATACTTGCCGGATTCTTCGTCGTCCGCGTCCTCGAGCCAATCGTCCTCTTCTTTGGTCGGTTTTTGCTCCATCTCTTCGAATTCCAGGCTCGAGATCGTGTTCTTGGAGTTCTGCATCACGTGCTCGCTCACAAAAATCGGACAATCGCTCCGAAGGGCGAGCGCGATCGCGTCGCTTGGACGTGAATCGATCAGGACCTTACTTCCGTTGAGGTTCAGTTCCAACAAGGCATAAAACGTATTATCCACCAGATCGTTGATCACCACCCGCTCGACGCTGGCCCCCAGTTGATCCACGATGTTCTTGACCAGGTCATGAGTCATCGGGCGCTGCGCCACCGACTTCTCGATCTCCATGGCGATGGCATTCGCCTCGTAGACACCTATCCAGATCGGCAGCAGCGATTCGGATGTCAAATCCTTGAGGATGACGATCGGCGAATTGTTCGTCGGATCCAGGATCAAGCCTCTCACTTTCACTTCCAAATCCATTTCTCCCCCAAGGGTCACGGTTACCCTGTCACCGTCCCCGCCAAGCGCCCATAAAGACTGTGTCCAAAAGCCTCAGTGACCAGTACATCCACGATGCGACCCTCCGACAGATCCTGGCGCGCCGAGAAGTTGACCACCCGATGGCAGGTACTGTGCCCGGTGAAGTCTTCCTGGAGCTTGGTGCTTCGACCCTCAACCAACACCTTTAAAGTCCTGCCTACAAACCGCGCATTCCGCTGCCGCTGGATATCATTGTGAAGGTGCCTGAGTCTTTCGAATCGTTCGGATTTCACCTCGGGCGGTACGCCGTCGTGCCACCCCGCCGCCACCGTTCCCGGCCGCGAAGAGTAATTGAAGATGTAGAGCCCATCGAACTGCGCGTGATTGACCAGATCCAAGCTGGCCTGAAAATCCCGTTCGGTCTCTCCCGGGAATCCGACAATCACATCTCCGGTCAGGGCATAGTCACGTTCCGAAGCCCTGATCAAATCAACTTTGCGACGGTATTCATCGCTGGAGTATCCCCGGTTCATCGCTGCCAGCATCCGATCCGAACCCGACTGGACCGGCAGGTGAATCCAGTTGCAGAGGTTTGCATGTCGCTCCATGACCTCCAGGATCTCCACATTGAAGTCCCTCGGATGCGAGGTCGTATACTTGATTCTCGGCAGCCCGGATTCCCGAGCCAGCAGTTCCAGCAATTCGGCGAACGAGTGCGAGGCGCCGCCTTCCACCCGTCGGCCCCGCCCATAACTATTCACGTTCTGCCCGAGCAACTGGACTTCCTGGTACCCCGCCTCCCGAAGTGAGATGAGCTCCGAGAGGATCCGCTGGGGCGATCGGCTGCGTTCACGCCCCCGAGTGAAAGGTACAATACAGAAAGTGCAAAACTTATCGCAACCCTCCATGATCGTCACGAAGGCTACGTGGGGACGGATGCGTTCCGCTGGCGTGATCTCGGCGAAGGCCGGCAGATTCGGCGTTCTGACGTCCGCCACGGCCCGGGCGGAAGCCTCCCGCTCGGCCAGGAGTTCGGGAAGCCGTTCGAGCGCCTGCGTGCCGATGACCAGGTCGACGCCACCCGCTTCTTTCAACACGCGATCGCTCTCCCCCTGGGCCACACAGCCCATCACGCCGAGGAGGCTACCCTGTTTCCGGAGTTTCCTGATCGACCGGATCCGGGTGAACACTTTATCCGAAGCCCGCTCGCGGACCGCGCAGGTGTTCAACAGGAGCACGTCCGCCTCATCCGGGTCGGGCGTGGCCTCGTATCCCAGCCGCCGGAGTCTTGCGGAGGCCACTTCGCTGTCCAGCACATTCATCTGGCAGCCGAACGTTTCGATGAAGAACTTCTTGACCATGGATGTGACTGGAATCCGGGCGGATCCGCCCGTCAGTGCGTCCTCAAGAGCTCCTTGGCATGGCGCCGGGCTGCGGTGGTGACTTCACTTCCGGCAAGCATCCTGGATACTTCCTGCAGCCGACCGGCTTCATCAAGGCGCTCGACGACCACGCTGGTTCTGCCGTCTCGGATCACCTTCTCCACACGATAATGGGCATCCGCAAACCGGGCGATCTGAGGCTGGTGGGTGACGCAGAAGACCTGATGCGACTTCGCGAGGCGCTTCAGCCGGGCGCCAACCTCCTCGGCAGCTCTCCCGCCGATGCCGGTATCGACTTCATCGAAGACGAGGCATTTGCTGAGCCCGTCACTGATGACCGTGCGGAGGGCGAGCATCAAACGGGAAAGCTCACCCCCGGACGCGATCCGCGCGAGCGGTCTCAACCCTTCCCCGACATTGGGGGCGATCAGAAACTCCACTTCCTCATGACCGCGGAGTCCGTGCGCCTCGGCTGAAGGTTTGAACTCGGCCTTGAATTGGGTTCCCCGAAGTGCAAGATGGTCGAGTTCCCTGCGGACTGCGGCCTCCAGCTTCGGCGCCGCCCGCTTGCGATCCCGCGAGAGCCGCTGCGCGGCGAGCTGGTATTCGGACACGGCCCGCTCCACTTGCTGTTCCAGCGCTTCCAACCGGTCGGCGGCGCCTGCGAGCCGCTCGAGCTCAGCGGCCAGGCGATCGCGCTCGGCGAAGACTTCGCCGAGGCCGGCGCCGTATTTCCGCTTTATCCGTTCGAGCTCGGCCAGCCGTTCCTCGAGCTGGACCAGGCGTTCGGGGGAAAAATCCCGCCCGGAGCCAAAACTGCGCAGCCTCGCCGCGATCTCTTCGATGGCCGCCTGGGTCCTGCCGAGCTGCTCGGACAACGGCTCAAATTCACGATCGATCTGGGCGAGGGCGTTCAAGCGGCGGTTGACCGCGGCCATCTGGCTGTAAACGGCGCCGTCCTCTTCATAGAGCAACGCGTGGGCTTCACCCGCGAGCCGCTCAGCTTTTTCGGCCTGCGCCAGCACCCTCCGCTCGGCCTCCAATTCACCATCTTCGCCGGCACGAATCCCGGCGCGATCAATCTCGTCGACCTGAAACTTGAGCAGATCAACCGCCTTCGACCGCTCAGCACGGCCTGCCTGAAGCTCTGCCCGTTCCTTCGCCAATCCTGCGATCGTTCTCGCGGCGTCGGCCACGGAGGCGGCGAGGCGCTCCAGTCCGGCAAACCGGTCGAGCAGTTCCACGTGGTGCGAGGAGGAAAGCAGCATCTGTTCTTCGCCCTGGCCGTGAATCTCTACCAACTGGCCCCTCAACGCCTTCAGCGCGGAGGCGCCGGCCACGGCATGGTTCACGAACGATCTGACCCGCCCGCCGGAGGTCCATTCGCGCTTCAGAATCAGCTCGCCGTCTTCGGTTTCGAGTCCCATGCTCTCGAGCGACCGGCTGAGATCATCCCGGCCTTCCAGGAGGAAGACCCCCTCGACCCACGCGCGATCCTCGCCGGTGCGCACTTTGTCCGAAGAGAAAGGATCACCGAACAGGATGGTGAGGGCATCCACAATGATCGACTTGCCGGAACCGGTCTCGCCTGTGAGGAGATTCAATCCCTTCTGGAATTCGATGCACAGCTTGTCAAAGACCGCCAAGTTAGCGATGTTCAGCAGCTTGAGCATCAAATCGCAGTCTATCACAATTCCCCCATGTCGTCATCCGGGCGCTCGGGCGCCATCCGGCGCATGGTTTGACAGGCCTAAACCAGCTCTCTAGAATGCTTGGTATGCAAGGCCGCGACCGATTTCATCGAGGCATGGATCGTTGAATCCTCCCGTTATTCTGCTGCTCGAAGCAGGTCTGCTCGATCTGCTACGGCACGCCTCACCCGCGGCACAGGCCATTCTCGTACTGCTGCTCGCGATCTCGGTCGCCTCATGGGCGATCATCATTAACAAGCGGAATGAACTCCGGAGGGTCGGATCCGAGAATGCTGAGTTCCTGCGACTTCTGCGGTCGAGTGAGAATTTTGAATTCGTGGAGCCGCTCTCCGACAAGTGGGCGTCAAGCCCGCTGGCCGGCATCTTCAAGACCGGCTGCCTGGAGATTCGCCGGTTGTTCGGGATCGCCGCCGGTGAAGCGATCGTGCTCAGCGACCCACGGCAACTCGCCTTCGCCGAGCGCATTCTGCGCCGGGCGGCCATGAGTGAGATGCGACGCCTGGAGTCCGCCCTCGGATGGCTGGCGTCCACCGCTACGGCCTCCCCTTTCATCGGCCTGTTCGGGACGGTGGTGGGGATCATCGTGGCCTTCCAGGGACTCTCGACCCAGTCCCAAACCTCCATCCAGGCGGTTGCTCCCGGTATCGCGGAAGCGCTGGTGGCGACTGCGGCCGGCATTTTCGCCGCCGTCCCCGCCTATGTCGCGTATAATTACTTCATGAGCCGGATGAAGGCCGTCGGCTCGGAGATGGACGATTTCGTGCTCGAAATGCTCAACGTGCTCGAGCGCAGGACGATGGAACATGGCGTTTACCGATCCTAGGGAGGAGACGCGAACCAACCTCTCGGAAATCAATGTCACGCCGCTGGTCGACGTGATGCTGGTGCTGCTGGTGATCTTCATGGTAACGGCGCCGATTCTCCAGACCGGCGTCCAGGTGAACCTCCCCAGGACCTCATCGGCCGAGGCCGCCACGCCGAAGCTCGACGCCATCATTGTTACCATAGACCCCCAAAGCAACATTTTCGTTGGTACCGGTTCCCGCGCGAGCCATGTTCCAATCAACGTCAACCAGCTTGCGGAGCGATTGCGCGAGCTTTCCGCGCTTTCCAGGGAACCGCGGGTGTTCGTGCGGGCGGATGCTGAGACCCCTTACAAGACCGTGGCTTACGTCCTAGGTCGCTGTCGCGCGGCCGGCGCCGCTGTCAGTCTGGTTACGGAAGTACAGGAACCCGGCCGGTGACCATCAGGAAAGCCCTTCGAGAAAGCGCGCCGCCCCGGAGCCCGCGTTCCCCCGCACTCGGTCTCTCCCTCTCGCTCGCGGGCCATGCGGCCCTCGTGGCCCTGTTCATGTGGCTGCCGCCGTTCGGATTCTCATCCGGCGTAGACATCATCGCCGCCGGCCCGGGCGAGGGCATGGGAACCGGCTCGGGCGATGCGATGCAGGTCGGCGTGGCGAGCGCATCGGAACTCTTCTCAATCGCACCCTGGGCCGCAAACGCCAGCTTGGGCGAAGACGCGCAATCGGCCATCAGCAGTCCGGAAATCGTTCATAGTCCCGACGAATCGGCCGCCGAAGAAGCCGTACGTCTAGACGATCGTCTTAGGCCCAGGCCGGAGCTGGACAAGCGATTGAAGACCGGGCGGCCCCTCGTAGAGTCTCCGGCCCGCCCCTTCTCCGCCAAACCATCAAACGCTCCCGCCTCCGGAACCTCGGCCATCGTCGGGCCCACCGCCGGATCTCCCTTCCCGGCCGTAACGGCCTCACCCGGGATCGGAATGGGCGCGGGTGGTGGATCCGGCGTCCCCGGCGGGTCGGAGTATGGACGCCGGATCCAGCAGGCTTTAAGCAGTCATTACCGGTACACCCCCCCGGCAGGAACTCCCTCCCGGTTCGTGATCGTCCGGATCAGGCTCGATCGATCGGGCCGGATTCTCTCGATCGGGGATGGCCGGATCGACCCATCCGCTTTCGTGAAATCGAGCGGAAATATTGTGGTCGATTCGAGGGTCAGCGGCGCTCTCCTGGAACTGAACAGAAACCCCATTCCATTCCCCGCCGGATTCCTCGAGGGCATTCGCCAGGCGGTAGCGGAAATCTACTTTCAGTATTGAGCGTGTATAAGATGATGCATATGTTTAAGCGCTTAAAATCGGTACTATTATTTAGCATGTGTTTAAACTCCTTAAGCGCTTTCGGGGCGCAGGAGCCGGCTGAGACGCTGCGTGACCAGATCGGCAAGATCGTGGTGACCCCCGGCAACGGACCGGGGATGGCTGTGCTCGACTTCGGCTCGAACAATCCGGGGGCGACCGGACACGCGGGACAGTTCTCTTCCACGCTGCTGGCCGACCTGGAGTTTTCGGGGGTGGTCAACATTCTCGGGAAGAGCTTCTACCCCAGCCTGGTGCTTCGCGATCCCAAGGAGATCAAGTTCGAAGAGTGGGGCCGGGATCCGCTCAAAGCGGATTACATCGTCTTCGGAAGTCTCCTGGTCTCCGGTGATAACCTGGTCGTGGAAGTCTATCTCTACGACGTACAGGCGAAGAACAAGCTCCTGGCCAGCCGTTACCGGACGACGACCGATCAGTTGAGGAGCAGCGCGCACAAGGCGGCGGATGAGATTGTCAAATTGCTCACGGGTCAGGACGGGATCGCGTCCTCCCGGATCGCCTATGTCTCCCGGCGCGGAAAAGACCGGGAGATCAACCTGATGGACTATGATGGCGCCCATTCGCAGGGCTTCTCGGGGACCGGAGGATTGCACATGCTGCCGAGCGCTTCGCTCGACGGGCAACGCCTGGCTTATCTCCAGGTGCAGAATGGAAAGTCAGGCCTTCAGATCCGTGCGCTGAAAGACAAGGCGCTGCTCGGCACGATCGCTTTCTCGCGGGGCACGGTCTCCTCTCCGGTCTTCTCCCCCGATGGCGCTTCCCTGGCGTTTGCTTCCAGCAAAGACGGCAGCAGTTATCAGATTTACGTCACTGAACTGGGCTCCGGTAAGGTGCGACGATTGACCACCCTCGGTTCGGTGATTCACACCTCTCCGCGCTGGAATCCGCGAACGGGTCGGGAAATCGCGTTCATTTCGGACCGGAGCGGCAGCCCCCAGATTTACGTCATGGACGCGGACGGCGGGAATGTACGACAATTGCTCACTCAGGGCGGCTCGGCCGACTCGCCTTCATGGTCTCCGGACGGCAGATACCTCGCCTTCGCATGGAGGCCGCAAGGCGCTTCCAGGTACGATATCTATCTCATGGACATCGCGACGCAGCAGATCGTACAATTGACGCAAAGCGCAGGAAGTAATGAGAGCCCGTCGTGGTCTCCGGACGGCAGGCACATCGCCTTCCAGTCGAATCGAAGCGGGCAGAGTCAGATCTATCTGATGCACATCGATGGCACGGGTGTCAGAGCGATTACGAACCAGGGCGGCTCCGGGCCGTGCTGGCTTAGATAGCTGAATTCGGGTGTGGAGGAGAATGAGAATGAAAACCGGAACGCAAGCACTGTTATACCTCGCCCTCGTTGCTCTTGCGGCAGGAACCGCCTGCCGTCCCCAGGTCTCGCTGCAGGCCTCCAAGACCCAGATCAAGCAAGGCGAATCCTCCGAGCTGAGTTGGACTTCCAAGAACGCGAAGACGGTGGCCATCAATGGGGAGCCGGTACCACCGCGGGGGACCAAGACCGTGACTCCGGACAAGACGACGAATTATGAAGCCGTGGCCCAGCGGGGCGACAAGACCGCTCGCGCCTTCGCCCGCGTCGACGTGGAACCTGTATATGTCCGTCCGACGCTGACCCTATCGGCCGACCGCACGGCGATCGAACGCGGGCAGAGCACGACCCTCGTCTGGTCGAGCACGAATGCCGAATCGGTGGCGATTACCGGATTGGGCAACGTGCCGGTGAGCGGATCGCGATCGGTCTCACCGTCAACTTCGACGACCTATGCCGGCACGGCGAAGGGCCGGGGAGGCGAGGCCACCGCCTCGGTACGCGTGACGGTGACGGAACCGCCGCCACCTCCGCCTCCGCCTCCACCGCCCAAACCGGAACCCGTGACCCCGAGGGTCGAGGCGGCGTTTGCCGATGCGGTCACGACCATTCATTTCGCCTTCGACAGTTCTGCGCTCGACGACGATGCGCAGGACAGGCTGCGAAGGGCGGCCGAATGGCTCAACCGGCAGGAGAACCGGACGGTCCGGTTCCGCATTGAGGGCAACTGCGATGAGCGCGGGACCGATGAGTACAACCTGGCGCTCGGTGACCGGCGAGCCAACGCCGCGCGCGACTTTCTCGTCAGCCTCGGCGTCGGGGCGGACCGGATCGAAACCGTGAGTTATGGCGAGGCCAGGCCCGCCGATCCGGCCAGCAACGAGGAGGCCTGGGCCAGGAACCGCCGCGACGACTTCGTCTACCTGACCGGGGGACCCGTCGGTTCGCCCAGCTCCTGACCGAACGAGTAGAGGTGATCATGCATGGTATGAACCTGACTGCCGCCGGGTTGGCGGCGGCGCTCTTAATTACCGCCGGATCCGCGATTCCCGGGGCGGACAAGGCTGATCGCGAAGCGATTGAGAAACTCCAGTCGGAAGTCGTCGTGCTCGAGCGGCAGATTCGCAATCTCCAGGAGTCGATCGACCGCTCCAACGGGCAGACGACGACACTGATTACCCAAGTCAGCGATTCCGTTTCGGTGGCGACTCGGGAGATCAGCAGAATCCAAAGCGTGCTCGCCGACACCCAAGTGAAGGTGACCGGCGGCCTCTCCGGTTTCGATGCCCGCTTCCTGGCCGTCGACAGCGCTTTGCGATCGATCAATGAACGGCTGGGACGGACGCTTGATCAGGTAACCAGCCTTCGCGAAGCCCTCTCAACCTCTGAGGCCGCTCGTCGGTCGATGGATCCGACCGACCCGGTTCAACTCTTCTCGGCGGCCTACGGCGACTACCTGAAGGGGAATTTTGAGCTCGCCGTCGATCAGTTCCGCCAGTACCTGACGAGGTTTCCCGCGCTCGAGGGAGCCGACGACGCGCAGTACTGGATCGGCGAGTCGCTCCAGAGCCAGGGGAAATCCCAGGAAGCACTGAACGAATTCCAGTCGTTGATCGAGAAGTACCCGCACGGTGATCGCGCGGTTGCCGCAAAGCTCAAGCGTGGACTCATCCTTTTGCAGTTGAATCAGACCGATGCCGGGGTGGCCGAACTTCGCGAACTGATCGGCGCTCAGCCCGAATCGCCCGAAGCGGTAACCGCCAAGCAGCAACTCGAGCAGTTGGGCGTACCGGTGAAGGCGCCTCGGGAGACCCGGTCGACCGGTCCCGGCCGCACGCGTAAGCGCACCACCAAACCTTAGCGGCCCGGGGGAGAATTCGATGTCGTTCAACAAGATCTTTATCGTCGGAAACCTGGGAAGAGATCCCGAACTTCGATATACGCCCCAAGGGGATGCCGTCTGCAATTTCAACGTAGCCACCAACGAACGCCGCCGGGACGCCGGTGGTGAAATGCAGGACAAGACGACCTGGTTTCGCGTCTCCGCGTGGGGCCGGATGGGCGAACTGGCGAATCAATATCTGAAGAAGGGCAGCCAGGTCTTCATCGAGGGCCGGCTTTCGCTGGAAGAGTACACTGACCGCGATGGCGGCCAGCGTACGGCCCTGCGCGTTCGAGCCAGCGATCTGCAGTTCATCGAGCGAAGGGGCGCCGCCGAGCAGGCGGAAGAACCGGCCGGGGAGGAAGGCGGTACCCTTCCGCCACCGGCCCCGAGTCGCATCCCCGACGACGACGTGCCCTTCTGAAGGGGTTAAGCGAGGGCGGTCAGTCGTCGTTCGCCCCGCCTTCGGCGTCCGGTTTCACATCGCGGCGACCCAGGTAGAGACTGCCCCCGATCGATCCGGCCAGGATCCTCCAAGGCTCGTCCTCAAGGAACCTGAGGGACCAGATTCGATCGCCGGCGAAGCCGGTGTCGACCTGATGCCAGGTGTCGCCATCGTCGCGACTCAGGTAAAGTCCGCCCCGCTTCTGATCTGCTACCCAGATGTCCCGCTCATTCGCGGGATCGATCGTAATACAGGATACGCTGATCGGCGGCAGGCCTCCCCCGCGTCGCTCCCAGGTCAGGGAGCCGGCTCGTTTTCTGACCACGCCGATGTCTGTCCCCACGAGAAGCGCGGCGGGAGATCCCGCGGAGATCTCGATCGCCTGTATGGCATGAGGACCGGTTCCAAAAACCGGAACAGGCCGCCACGACTTCCCTTCTTCGTCACTCTCAAGTAATCCCTGAGAAGTCCCGAGCCAGAGCCGCCCGCTCGCCTCGAAAGTGCCGCCGGCAACGGTCAGGGCACGAACCCCTACAGGGCATCGATAGAGCCGCACCGCTGACCCTGTCGATTCGTCCACCCGGTACAATCCCTTCCAGCCAACCACCAGCAATTGGGCCGGTCTGAAAGGGTCGGGGGCGATCTGAACGATGTGATCCCGCAGCGGCTCGGGCGCCGCAGCCCCGGCGCGCCCGAGGCGCTTGGTCTCTGCGCGGGCACGGGTGCTTCCAGGCGCCCGAGTGCGCCCGGATCCGACCCGCGTGCCCGCTCCGTTGTCGGCCCCGGCCGGCACGCCCCCCCAGGGTGACCAGCTTCCTCCACGATTCGTGGAACGGAATAGGCCTTGGGACGTACCGGCCAACACCCGTACGGTCTTTCCCGGTGACGTATGAATGCAGAAGACGTCCGAGGCAGTCAGGCCGGTGGACGCAATCCGCCAGGACGCGCCTTCGTCGTCGGTAACCCAGAGCGCCCGCTCCGAGCCTTCGTGGAGCAGCCCGGCGTATAAGCGACTGAACGTTTCGGGATCGGCGGCCGTGGCGGCGACGGAGCGATTCGCCAGTCCGAAATTCGACGGTTGGAAGTTCGAGCCGCTGTCGTGGCTGAGGAGCAGTCCCACACCGTCGGCCGCCACGTACACCCTATCCGGAGCCTCTCTTGGAATGACCAGGCCATTCACCACGAGAGTGCGGCTGCTGGCCAGTCTCCAGCCCGTGCCGCCATCGGTCGACCGCCATAACCCCTCGGTCGTTCCGGCGTAAATCGTCTTCGACCTTGTCGGATGCTGATAGACGATCCTCGTTCGTTTGCTGTTGCTGGGGATCCCACGGATTTTCGACCAGGTGCGGCTCCCATCCGTCGACTCATACAGTCCCGTGCAGGCACTCATGAACATCCGCTGGGGCTCGTGGTGATCGATCATGATGCTGAAGATGTCGGAATCATCGACCATGCCGGTCTCACGTGACCCGGCTCGCTCCCAGTTCGCGCCCCCGTCGGCAGTCCTCCAGGGAAGATGCCAGGTGCCGACAAAAATCACCTTCGGATTTCGGGGGTGAACGGCCACCGATTCCACGTTCCGTATCTCCGGGTGCCCAACGGGCGAGATCCTCGACCAGGATTCACCAAAATCCTGGCTCAGAAAAACCCCGTCGAGAGCGCCGGCCACCAGTACCGAAGGTTCAGCAGCGCATTGGGCGAGGGCCCGGATCGCATGGCCGGACATTCCCGGAAGTTCCGTCCAGGTCTCGCCACGGTCAGAACTCCGGAAGACCCCGCCCCGGTGATCGAGGCCCGTGGACCAGGTACCGGCAAAGACCAACCGCTGCGGGCTTGCGTCCGCGAGCAGCGCGTCAACCGTGAAGCGGGATTGGCGCAAGCCTCCGTGTGGAAGAACCCAGTTCTTTCCGCCATCCTGAGAGCGATAGACCTTACCATCGCCGGTAGAGACAAAGAGCGTGTCCGCATCGAGGGGGTCCACCACCACCTGGCGGAGATCGCCTCCATAAGGTCCCACGGCCTTCCATGCGATTCCCCGGGTCTCATCCGACTCGCCGGGAGCCGGCAGGCCTGGCCGCAAACCGAGTATCAGCAGCACCGCCGCCACCGCTGACCGCACCCGTCGCTCAGGCATAAATCCCACGGACTTTCGTATCATAGGCCACTCGATCGATCGCCAGCATATAGGAAGCGGTCCGCATCTCCACCTTGTGCGTCTGTGCGTAACGGAGCACCTCCTGAAAACTGTTTACCATGATCTGTTTCAACCTCTGATTCACCGTCCGCTCGTTCCAGAAATAGCCCATCCGGTCCTGAACCCATTCGAAATAACTTACGGTGACGCCGCCGGCATTCGCAAGGATGTCCGGAATCACGAAAATCCCGCGCGCTTCCAGCATCTGATCGGCCAGGGCGGTGGTGGGTCCGTTTGCCCCCTCGCAAAGGACGCTACAGTGAATCCGGTTCGCGTTATGGGACGTGACCTGATTCTCGGTGGCGGCGGGCAGGAGGATGTCGCATGGGAGTTCCAGCAGTTCCTCATTGGTCACCTCGGAGACGCCGGGGAATCCGTGAAGGGACCTGTTCTCCTTAAGATAATCGAGAATCACTGGCACATCGAGGCCCCTGTCGTTATAGAGGCCGAGGTGAATATCCGAGAGCCCGACGACACGAAAGCCGCTCTGGTGCATGAAGAGCGCCGACATGCCTCCGACGTTTCCGGCTCCCTGCACGATTACCTTCGCGCCCTTGGATGGAATTTTCAGATGCGTGCAGGCCTCCTGCGCAACAAACAGGAGACCCCGGCCGGTCGCTCCCTGCCTTCCGGCGGATCCTCCCAATCCGACGGGTTTCCCGGTGACGACAGCCGTGACCGTGTGTCGCGCGTGCATGGAGTAGGTGTCCATCATCCAGGCCATGATCTGTTCGTCGGTGTTCATATCCGGGGCCGGAACATCCTGTTCGGGCCCGATCACCTCGAACAATTGGGCCGTGTAGCGCCGCGTGAGCCGTTCCAACTCGAGTTTCGACATCTTCGTCGGATCGCAGATGATGCCGCCCTTGGCGCCGCCAAACGGGATATTCACCACCGCGCACTTCCAGGTCATCCAGGCGGCCAGCGCGCGCACTTCATCGAGCGTCACGGCGGGCGAATACCGGACTCCGCCCTTTGCGGGACCCCGGGCGAAATTGTGCTGAACCCGGTAACCGACGAAGACCTTCAGGTGCCCGTCATCCATGCGCACAGGGACATAGACGGTGATCTCACGGCTCGGGTGGCGCATGAAGGCGTGAAGGTCCGGATCGAGGTCGAGCAATCGTGCCGCATGATCAAATCTTGAGACCATGGCCAGGAAGGGGTTGGTTTCGAGCGACTCCGGAACTTCCTGGTCGACTAAAGGCAACATGGATCGAATGCTCCGGGGCGGGACGTAGGCTTCTCTGGGCTGAACATTGGCGGGGTCACTGGCTTCATTAATATTATATCCGGGGTTGCAAGCTGACAATCGTGCACGGCCACCCCGCCCTCTGGGACCGCACGCGCGGAACGCGCCCGCACCCCGGACTTCCAGCGTGCCCTGGAGTTTCTACATTTTGCACCCCGCGGGCCGTGCTACATAGCCCATAGGAATTCCCTACCTGTGCCTGCCTCAGCTTCTCGGCAT
>JACQTD010000288.1 GCA_016210985.1 Acidobacteriota bacterium | reverse complement strand
CTCTCAGGGCGTGCCAGCAGATGAACCAGCGCCTTGGATGCCTCGTTGCGGAAGGAATGAGGAGTCAGGAACCGCGCTCGAAGCCGCTCCATGCTGATATTGAAGAACGTCTCGATCTCACTGTCCAGATCGAAGAAAGCGAGGCCCATGAGCTCCGCCGCTCTCCTCCCTATGGTCGTCTTGCCGACACAGGGAACCCCGGTCACGAACACGCGCATTGTTCTACCTCGTGAGGCTTCATTCACGGTCCGAACGGCCTGGCGGCCGGCGGTCCGGCGAGAGGCCCGCCATTGGAGTAGGATACGCACAACGCGCGCCCGACTCCGGTTTCGATTTCAGGTTCACTCTGGACCAAAGCGATTTCGAGTGCGAAGGTGGACTCCACGTAATCATTCACGCGGGGACTTCGTACTCGATGCGCCCGTTTTTCACCGCAGCCAGAAAGCCAGACTCGACCAACCAGCTATCCTCGCCAGGGAGGTTGTCGAATGATCCTTCAGAACGAATCAAATCGGCCAACCAGGCCGCTACGACAAGCTCGAATGCCCGGCCACTGATGTTCGTAGGGTCGATTCCCGCGTTCGTGAAGTACGGTTCGAGCAAAGGGTGGGCATCGACCTCATAGGTGGGCTCAACGGGAATCGATTCCTCGCCCACCTCTTTCCACAAATACAATCGGTCCGGGGTCACCAGCAGAAAGAAATTGACGCTGCGAAAGCCGCCATGAGCAAGAATATTGCGTCGCAGCAGGGCCGCCCACTGCCTGGAAGTCCCCAGCTTATTCTTGATCTCAGCAACGGCAGCGAGCTGCCCGTGACGGTCATAAAGTACGAGATCGGCGCGAAGAAGCAGGGGGTAATCCTCAAGGTTCACGGTCAGACTTGTTTACTGAAGATACCACGACCCGGCCATGTGGAACTCCGCGCGAGAGTCTCTCGTCAGACGATACGTCAGCGTCCGCTACTCCCAGCCGCCAAAGTAGACGTGATCAGTCTTGGGGTCCAGGGCTAATCGTACTCGTTCCAAACAGCCTCTCCACCCGATCACTACAGGACCTTCCCAACCGGTAGCAATAAAAGAAGTCGTATCGACCTCTAATGGGTCACCCTCATCCACTTCGAAATGCAATGGAATCCGCTCTAACCGGCCGGAGAGTATCCCGAACCGGGTCTCTAAGCGTTGTTCGCCAGGATCAGGTGTGGAATCGTAACCCAAGTATTCCGCTATGTCAGCGCGCAGCACGCACCACTCGCATCCAGTGTCAAGGAGAGCCGTGTAAGAAGAGGAGAAACCCCCTGATAATCGACCGATCTTGCAGCGCACGCCTACCAAAAGCGGGCGCGGGTCTTCTGGAGAGCTGGCTCCGAAACGAGATCTTCCATCAAAGGTTATGGTGAACGCCACGATTGTCTCGGTTGAAAGTGAAGGAGCACCAAGTCTTCCGCCCCCTGTTCTTTAACAGTCTTGAGAACTTCCGTAAGTGCCTCACCACTGGCGACCAGCCGGTCCTCATAAAGGGCTAGCCACTGGCCTTCATACCTGGCGGCGTTTGCCCGGATCCAGGCGAACTCCTTGTCGCGGCTAGTTCTCTTTCCGGCCTTGACCACCCTGGTTGTGGGCGGCTCGAGAAATCTTGCCCACCTGTCCGGCTGGGCTGATGCCAGGCCGCTTTCCTTGGCCAACTTGATCTTTTCACGCGCCTCGGGGATGGCACCCTCAGCTACCAGGAGGTGGAATTCCGACAGGACCTGTTCACCAGCTTCCTCGCCAGCTTCCGCTTGCCCAGAAACCATACTTATCATAGTAGGTGCCCCTGTGGCGCTCAGGGGACCCCCCAGAATCCTTTCTGAGAAGTGTGTCCATGTCGAAAGCCCACTCTCACCAGGAATCCAAAATGTTGACGATCCATGCGCTCCCCACTGGCGGCCTAAGAGCCGTCGAGCGCACATTTCCCCTGGCTCGAAATCTGTCGCGAACTCGACAAACTTTGAGAGCGCGTCAACGAGAGACTCTGCTTCCCTCGAGGCAGACGTGAAGGCGCCAATCGAACTCCCAAGCCCGCCGCCCCTTCTAACCGTGGCTTGTTGGCGCACCTGGATCCTCTCCTTCATGGAGACCGGCTTGCGATTGCAGCTTCCGCTCAATCACCCTCAAATCCTCTATCAGGTCCCTGACTTCTCCCAGCGTCAGATCGAAGGCGACAGATGTTGTCGGAACGCTCGGCTGCGGGGAAAAGTTCTCGCGGATGATCAACTTCACCAAAGCAGAGCGCAGCGTCTCCACGCTACCGCTTCGACCCTGTATCTCCCGCATATGGATTTCATGCCCACTGAAGACCAGCGAGCTGGCCGTCAACGATCGTGCCAGCGTTACGCGTTCAATCAAGTCGTCCGTCAACAATTCCTTCGTAACGTCATATTTCCGGCTCAGAGACTCTTCGGCTTGGCCTATGGGAGTCCAAATCCTCACCATCTCCCCCGGGGTGTTCCAATAGGCGGAATGCAAATTGACTAGGATCTCACGGTTAATGATCTCATTCACCCGGTTGAGCGGGAGCCCCAGCTCAGGCAGATTTCCGGCAGCGTCTGCCAAGTGCGGCTCACGCTCAGCGAGAAAGAACGAGAACTTTCCATCCCCTTGGGGATACACGAGAATTCTGATCCGACCCTGTTTGATCTCGGATTTCAAGTAAGCCGTGACCTTCGCATACGTCTCAGAATCCGAGGGTTGGAGTTTCGGGGGTAACGGGAAACTCGTCTCCCGGGCCAATTGTCCTAGCCCTTCCCAAAACTCGTTAACCCACTCCCGAGACTGCTCACTCTTGCCTTCTTCGCTCATAAGCTCGTGCGTTCACGGTTTCCTGCATTCCCAACTGCAATCATACCGCGGTAACGAGGACAGTTGAAGGACGGAGGGGCTTACGGAGTGCATCGCCTGGGACGTCCCACGAGGATTCCTGCCCCATCTGGCGCCACTAATCCTCATGGCGGTCAAGGTACCGGTGTGATCATCTGTGACTGCGAAACGACAGTAAGTGACCTCGAGCCTCGTGTTAGCGCAACATAGAGGTTCCTTGCGTCGAAGAGGTCCGCATCCAAGATGATCGAGTGGTCAAACTCGAGGCCTTTTACGAGCAAGGTTGAACCAACAGCGCAGCGGGGCAGGAGGCGGCCTCGTATCTCCTCGTCAACCCTGGATTCATGACCTTATGCCTTATTAAGCCAAGCCTGGGACCGATCTACGTTATTAAGACTTCTAGGCTAAGTTTGAACAAGCTGAAATAAAAAGGCACGACCGCATAAACAACGGCCAAGCTCGGGCTCGGCGGCATGGCTAATCTATATCCAAGTAATTCAGTAACTTGGGTGTGCAAGTACCCAACTTCGAAGCCGCTTCCTAAATAACGCATGTAAACAACTGAACCGTTTATTGACAAGATATGTTAGCTAAGCTAACATGAGCGGCGGTTGGAATTGCCATTTGTGAAAACGGATTCCGCCAAGGAAGCACAATATATCCGACTGGGTCTAAGAGAACTATGGCAATCACTCAACAGGAGCTTGGCAGAAGGATACGGGAATCCCGGGAGGCATCTCGTCTAACCCAGGAGGAGGTTGCAAGGCACCTGGGTCTCTCGCGCCCGACAGTGGTTCAGATCGAGGCGGGCAACCGATCCGTGTCGAGCCTGGAACTTGACAAGCTGGCATACCTTTTCGGCCGCGACATCCGGGAATTTGTCGCCGAATCATTCGCGGAGCAAGACGTGCTCGCGACTCTTTTTCGGGCGCAACCGGATTTGACAGAGCAGCCAGCGGTAATGGAGCGCGTCCGAAGCTGCATCCT
This sequence comes from Acidobacteriota bacterium, assembly GCA_016210985.1. Classification (GTDB taxonomy): domain Bacteria; phylum Acidobacteriota; class Blastocatellia; order HR10; family JACQTD01; genus JACQTD01. The sequence goes on along the minus strand of JACQTD010000288.1, from coordinate 5,575 downwards.
CTTAGGGCGGGAATACACTAACCTTGAGCGTCTCCTGGGAATCAACCGCCGCGAGGCATCACTCGGAACTCACGCGCTTCCGATGCCGGGCAACCGCTGGGACGCCGTTCAGCAGGGCCAACACATCGCCGAAGAAGAGCGCCGGCGGTTGGAGATCGGTTACGCGCCGCTTCCCGATCTGGCCGAACTCCTGGAGTCTCAAGGCGTGCGCACGGGGATGGTCGGCCTCCCTGACGACGTGTCCGGTTTCACTCTGAGCCCGCAGAAGGTCGGGCTCTTCGTTGTCGTTAATAGTACGCATTCAACCGTTAGGCGGCGTTTTTCCCTTGCGCATGAGTACGGGCACGTACTTCTGGACCGCGCTCGTATCGGATTCGTCAGCCGTGCCACCGACCGTGATGATCTTATCGAGGTTCGGGCCAATGCCTTTGCGGCTGCCTTCCTAATGCCTGAAGACGGTGTTCGTGAATTCATCGAAGGTCTCGGGAAAGGCAAGCCGAGCCGCATGTATGCTGAAGTCTTCGATGAGGTCGCCAGTCTCGACGTCGAAGGGCGAACGGAACCCGGCAGCCAGTCCATCCAGCTCTACGACGTGGTGCTGCTCGCGCACCATTTTGGAACGAGCAGGCTTGCGGCGCTCTACCGGCTTCGAAATCTCCGGCTTCTGAGCGAGGCCGAGTTCGATAAACTCAAGCGGCTCGATGAAACCGGCGCCGGCAAACACCTGGCCGCTCTCCTCGGATCCGGGGTGGACTCATCTGAGATGCCCGAAAGAGAACAACCCGGAACCCGCAGTGAATTCCGCTACCGTTTTCTTACATTGGCTCTGGAAGCCTTTCGTCGCGAAGAGATCTCGCGCGGCAAACTGAAGGATCTGGCTGCGATGGTCCAACTCCCCGCCGGCGACCTCGACCGACTTCTCGAGGACCTCGGACTGGATGACGACGCTCATGCTTCAAAGGGTGATCAGTGACAGGACCGCTTTCGTACATTGTCGGCGCTTGACGCGAACGTTCTTGAACAACTTCACCAAAACATCGAGCTTGAGACCAAGCCAGCTGACGACATCACTATCGGATTGGCCTTCGGTTGTCGACAGCGGGTTGACCACCATACAACCCATGGGTCCTGGTTCCATAACCCCTGTTCTTGAGGAACCAGAATAGAATCGTACCCTGCGGCCGCTACCGGCAATGTGAATAACCTGGCAGGGCGGGATCGAAACATGCTTGGTGGGCCATACTTGGTTGAGATCCCAGGCTGAAATGCGAATATTGAGTTATCGTGGCTCCCGAACAGGTCCTTGCGAATGTCGAGTTTCCAAAGAATTTCAGAAGAGCCACGCCGGTACCTATGGACCTGCCAGTCGATCGGCCTGAAGCCAACGCCGAAAAAGAACGATGAATGTTCGCAGAAAATCTCTTCACCGGTTGTCACGCGTATCTCACGAGCGCCACTGCAAACCATTTCCTGAATTGCCGATTGCATCAGCGTGAGACCGAGACCCCGGTCGCGGGCGGACGGAGACACAGAAATATGACACAACTTAGCCCGCTCCCCATTCTTTGTTATGGCTAACCCCTGGATCTCGGGACCTTTCCAGGAAACGAGTAGAGACCTTCGGCCCGTGGAGAACTCTTGTGTGAGCCCAGAATACCATTCGAGAATACCCGGATAATACCGCCGGAACGACCTAAGGTATTGACGTATAAGGTAATTCATCAGAATCACCAAATCGTTAATCAGATTCAGGCCAATTGCTGAAAACACTCGATAACTTCAATTCCTGTCGATCGTACTACATCGTACTCGGTACTATTTTCAGTCAGGAGCCGCGTAATCAAATCCAGTCGACCAATGCTACTCTTTCCGGTCGCCCGTCCGCAGATGTTCGAGGGGAGGTTGAGGTGGTAATCCAGCTCCGCTAAGTAGATATTCTGCCTCTCAAACTCGAAGTACTCAGCACCTCCTGAATCAGTTTCTGGTGTAATTCGCTCAGCGTTAACTTTCAGTTTAGCCAGCTCCCGAGTTGCTGGACGCTGTGCTTGCTTAAGTCGCCACGCCGTCTTCCCGAGGCGAAGATCAAATGCGGAGCCATCGGCGTCTAGGTTTGGAAACTGGATTGACGAGATGAACCCAGTCTTGATGAGGAGCTCAACCTGACCGGCGTGCAGGACGCCAGGACTTATTTCAACAGTTTGGCTCGTGATGCCCACCTCTTCGGTACATGCTCTTCTATTGGCAAGTCTACCCGCATCAAGCCTAGTCGTCCCCGGAATGGCCGCGGATCGATTCGATCCGGATTACGAATAAACCACGCGTACTGAGCTCCCTGGAGTGATCCGCTGATCAGGTGAGACTTGCGCCAGCGAGCCCAGCTCCGAGTTGTGATCTTAATGCAATCATAAAGCTCACATCTGCCGATCAAGGCCCCAAATGCCAAGCATTCAACGGGTATTTTGAACCTCTGTAACGCTTCCTTGTCAGGTCTTAGGCCCGCGTGTAACCAGAGTTCACCTCGATACAGAGTGGCCCATGAGCGAACCTCGATCGTCTTCTGCCCACTAAGAATGAGTTCCGTCCATGGCTGGCGGATGCACAGGGCGCGAACCACAGTCGAAGTACAACACTACTGGCGCTCGGTTGCAACTGCCAATCGAAGGGTCACGCCGATACGAGTATCGTACTTAACCTAAGCAAGGGTAACGAGCGTCCTGAGACGGGCGAGGGCCAGCGATAGCGCACGATCATCGAACAGTTTGAGCTTCCTGCGCGAAGCTGTGCTTCCGCCTGGCCAGCTTTCCAATCCCTTCTTAACGTCACCCACCGTCGCCGGGCACCCGCGTTTATGCAGTAACCAGTCCACGGTAGCGAGCAACTCCATGCCGAGCGGCGACTCGAAGCCGTCGATGATTTCGCTCGTCGCTTCCAGTGCGGGCTGGTAAAGGCGAGCGCTATCGCCCGTGAGGTATTCCGCAACGGCTTCTCGTTTCGAATCCTCAAACCAGATGGGCTCAAACGGTCCCGCGTCGCTCAACCGCTTCTCGCAATGAAGATAGCTGCCGTCAAGGCCAGCAAGAAGGTGACGCAATCGGTCGGCGTATGGACCGTACTTGTTTGCCGTGAACTGCAAATCCAGGGGATTCCGGGGCTCCAAGGTTACGATCATACGTTGAAGGAACCATGCGAGTTTCTGCACCTCCAGGTTGGTGCAGACGAGGCCCAGAACGGAGTAGCGTCTCACCAACTCGGCAATTAACGCTCGTGCCGGGGTTAGTTCTTCCAGGCCCATACGCTTTGGCACGTTCAAGTAAACCGCTGTCGGCTCGTAAACCACGACATCCAAGTCCTTGAGGTCTGCGAACGCCGCTTCAATCTCGCGTTTGACCTGACGCCAATCGAGCCCGCCATTCCCGCACCCCAGCGGCGGCAAGGCTATGGAGCGAATGTTGTTCTCTCGGATAACCCGAACAAGATCTTGAAGCCCGTCCCGCACCCATTCCAAATGGGACGGCTGCCGCCAATGCTTCTTGGTCGGGAAGTGAATGATCCAGCGTGGTCCAAACAACTGGCCGCTTTGCGTAACCAGAACATGTCCGACGCGCACCTCCCTTCTTGCGCAGGCTTCCTCGTAGGCCTTGGCGCTCGTGGGGAAGGCCTCGCGAAACATCAGCGCGATTCCTTTCCCCATCACCCCGACCTCATTAACCGTATTGACCAGAGCCTCGACCGGCGATTCGAGGAGATTGCCCTGTGCGTAGCGGATCATCAGAAGTACCACTCCGGCTTCGATTTAACCTTGAGGGAGAGGTCTCGTAGCGCGACCTCAGATATGGGCATTTGCGTAATCCCCTGATACCCAGTCTTGATATTGTATAGCATGGGTGAAGAGGGTGTGAAGTAGAACGGGACATAGTCTCCAAGCGTGCCACCTGGAGGTATCGGAACGACGCGATGCAGTCGCTTGGCGATGAGGTCGGGGTTGCCGATTACCTTGTAATTCGGGTCAAAGTTGGCCGAACTCCTGCAATGAACGCCGTTTTCCGGGAGCCACGGCACGTTGTCGATGTGCGTGATTCGGAAGATAAAGGCCTTCTCTGGAGTCAGGTTTAACACGAATCAGAATAACTTGGGCTGGCCGGGGTCGGGGCTGCGGAGCTGATAGTCGGGGACGGGCTCGGCAACTTTGAGTTCGCGGGCTTTTTCCCCGGAGCCAATTTCACTCAAGAGCTGTTGGTAGCCGGCTTCGCCGAGGAGGTTGCGGGCGTGAAGATGACACTCGCGCCAGGATTCCTCGGCCGTCTGGGTGAGTTGCCAATCGTAGAACCGGGGGCCGACCTGGCTAGCGACGGGCTGATGCTCCTTCGCTCGTTCGTCGTGGTCGAGGCCGTAGTCGGCGAGTCGCAAAGTCTCAGGCAGTATCCAGCCCTCAGCGTCGTTCAGGTTGAGAAACGCTTCGATCCCCTTGTCGCGGTCGCCACCGCAATCGCGGATCTGCTCTTCGAGGTCGTGGAGGGCGACGAGCGTCAGGACCGTGTGACGGAGCTCGGGGTCTTTGTTCTTATCGACGCGCCAGAAACCACGTGGAGATAGCTTACTCTGTTGGTCTTGTGTCAGTTGGTAAACAGGTAGTGCGCAATCGAGCAAGATGTGGCCGAGGTCGTCTAGCCTGGATTTCGACGGACAACCATTTGCCTAAGCCGTTGAGGGGTCCGCGGGGCCATTGTACGTGGTGAGACGGAGCTTGTGACCGTTCCACCAGGGCACGGCGACCAGCCGATCCATCATCCCTGACGCCAGGATGATCGGCAGGTGTGACCGTCGATGGAAGCTGACCTCCACCTCTTTCTCGGTGAGGGTGATGGTCGCCGGCATCGCCACGATGTCGCGGAAGATCTGGCGAGCCTGGGCGTCCCCATATCCGCGCATGCGCTCCGCAAGCAGCCGGTACAGTCCGCTGGCCACCACAAGTAGTGTCATGTCGAGGTCGACCTTCAAGCCGACCGCCGAAGAAAGCGCATTCATGTGGAAGAACCGGACGGCATCGGAGAGTGCATTCTCGATGAGCATGCGCTCTCGCGTAGCGTGTGATGAGCGCTTTGGGTGAGGTCCGGCGTTGGTTCGTCAGCAGGATCGTGGGTTCGTCATGCCCGAGATCCTGGATGTACATCTGGCGAAACTTTCGTCCCGCCAACGTGACCGTCTGCTCATAGTAACGTGGTGTCCGGTACTTGCGCGTCGGCACGTCCAGTTCGACGGTGCGCCAGGCAGATCGGGGCAGCAGCACGATCTCCTTCAGCAGGTTCGGCGACCGGCGCCTCAGCGTAATGAACGGGATGTCCATCTGGTCGATCCGGGCCAAGCCCTGGTGGGTCGTCAGCTTCGAATCGAACACCAGGTGCGCGGGCAGTTTTCCGTGCGTCCGCTTCCAGAAGGTGATGAAGCGAAAGACCTCCTCGGGTTCCTCCCCCTTCCGCAAATCGGCGTTCGAGTAGCAGAAGGCATGCGTCGTGGCGGCCTGAGCCAGAAAGACCAGGATGCTCGGCTGGCGCCGGCTGCGCATCGACACGTAATG
>JACQTD010000287.1 GCA_016210985.1 Acidobacteriota bacterium | reverse complement strand
TCGGATGAGGCCAGTTACATCACCGGCACAACACTAACGCCGGATGGCGGATTCACACTGACGATATGAAACCAGGGTCAGGCCTGCGTAATGCGTATCGATATGCACTACGCAGGTCTGACCCCAATTTCGTTGTTGATGGCACGCCTTGCTCTCCGGTCGCCGCTGCTACCCCGCTACCGCCCTCGGACGCCCTGCCGGTCTTTCTCCTCGGGTGCTGACTCCGCCTCGTATTGACAGGCTCGGCCAATGGAACTCGACTTTGATGAGGCCCCTCTACGTTCACTTTCGTTACGACCCCGGGGAGTTGCTCATCCCACCTCGTGGGATTTTGTCGGTGGGCTTCAGACGGCCCCGTTTCCATCACCCCTTGCCACTCTAGCTACCTGGCTCCGGCTGTTACCATGGCGGGACTTTTACCCGCGAGGGCGTGCAGCCCTTCGCTGGGCGTGCAGATACGCCAGCCTGACCCCGGGGTTTTGCCGCCCTCCAATACTCATCTTGAGGTTATTACCCCTCACCCCCTCACTGCTATATCTAGTCTAGGCGTGCTGGTTTGAAAATCCGAACCGAATACAGGAAGCTGCTTGAGACCAACATCCGCCACGCCTGGTTCCTGCTGAGTCGTTATTTCTGTCGCCGTTATCTCTATGATCTTCGCGGTTGAAACTTCAGGAATATTCCATATAAGACACTCGTCCACCCTCACCACCACCTTTGAACCATAGCCCGTGTAAATCGTGTCGCCCGGTCCGAGCACCATCCCTTCCTCTGCCGTCTCAAATTTACCATCACCCCGTTTTACATCTGCATCGCCTTCAACTTCCCCGATCACAACCCGTGGGGGCGTGGGAGAGTTGTTCGAAACTTCAGGCGTCGGATTTAGCCCTGTTAGTCCATATGGATCGACAAAGTTAACTGGCTTATTAAACACATAAGCGTAGCCATTACCCAAATTCCCTTGGTCGTGCCAGATGCCCATGGGATCGCGCTGGAGAAAGCGTCCCGTTTGCGGGTCGTAGTAGCGATAACGGTAGTAGTAGAAACCCGTCTCAGCGTCTAGTCGGCGAGATTGATAGAAGAATGGATTCCCCACTGTGCTCTCAATTCCCTTTGCGCCTGACGCAGCCGTGACGATTGGCTCGCCATAGAGGTCATAGCTGTAGCGTTCCACCACCCGCCCTTGGCTGTCGGTCAGCACGGCTGCGGACATCACGGCGGCATTGTCGTGATAAAAGAAAGTTGCGAGCCGTCCATCACCGCGCACGTCACGATCCATGGTGACCACTTCATCCAACTCACGTCCATTCACGTATTGCGCGACGATCCGTCCGCCTCCATCTTGCTCCTCAATATCACGCCATTCGTCGTAAAAGAATAACATCGTCCCGGCGTTGGTCTGTTTCATCACTCGCCGATTATGCGCATCGTAACTGTAGACAGCGATCACAGTGCCGTTCATTTTGTTCTCCACGCGGATCAATCGATTGAACACGTCGTAGACAAACCGGCGCTGGCCATCATCGAGCAAATTCCCATTCTCGTCGTGAGCCTGCCTCATGCCACCGACCATGTCGTACTCGTTCATGACATTGGGCACAAACGTCCCCATCATCTGTCCAAAGTCAACCGAGCGCCAGTTATTCGCCCCGTCTATCCTGTATTGTGTTCGCGCTGAGACCGGACCACCCGTTCCCGGCTGGTTCGCTTCCGCTCGTGGATTCATCACCTCTCGCTTGTAATCAATCACCCGGTAAGCGCTGTCGTAGCCAAACACATCGCCTCGGCCAGTGTCGTGCGCCCGGATCTCAAATCGGCGGTTCTCCTCCCGGTCATAGTCATACTCAAAACCAGCGACTAGTTGTTGGGGATTTGCTAGCAGATGCTCATGCTTCACTATTCGCTTAACCGCATCGTATGTTCGAGCCAAGCTGACTCCATTGCTGTATGTTCGACTCAGCACCCGTCCTGGTCCGATATAGTTGTAATCGACCAACGGACTGGGGATTGCGGATTGCGGGTTGCGGATTTGGTCAATGCGGTCGAGGCCGTCGAAGGTGGTTTCGATCTGGCGCCCGTTCGGATACGTGAGGCTGAGCTTGTTACCCACGCCATCGAGGCGGCTCCGGACGAGACGGCCATTTTGATCTTCGACCAAGACACGACTGAGCGAATCGTACTGGTAGCGCACGGTCACATCGTCCGCTGCATCAGCAGGATCATTATTGTCGGTGGCTCTCACTAACCGCCTCAAGCCATCATACTCGAATGCCTGAAGCGTTGTTCCTTGAACCCCGCCCGCCCGCGTGACGTCTCGGCGAAGCAGACGATCGATGGCGTCGTAAGCGTTGTCAATGGCAGACCCATTGTTGTCAACTAGGCGAATCACATGGTCATCTCGATCGTAGGCGAAAACTTTCATTGTGTCATCGCCAAATACGATGCGTTGCCCGCGGTTCAAATCATCGTATTGATAGCGCGTGGTGTTCCCATTATCATCGGTCTGAGCCGTCAATCGGCTGTTGGCATCCCAGGCCTGCCCGACCGTGATTCGACCATCGGGATTCGTCGGATTGCTCATGTCTATTGAGCCATTGCCTTGGCCTCCAACGCGCAGATCAACGACTTTTCTGAGCAACCGATTGAGCCCATCGTAGACAAAGCTGGTTGTATTGCCCGGCCCATTGATCTGCCCGGAGAAGAGGTTGAGGGGGTCGGCCATGAGCGGCCCGTTGGCATCACTCTTGATCATCAAATTGTCTCGACTGTCGTAAGCGGAGCGGCGCGTCTGACCCAGGTTGTCCGTCATTCGCGTGAGCCGGTCGAGTTCGTCGTAGACGTTGAAGGTGACGAAGACCTCTGCTGGACGACCATCAACTACGCGACTTTGCGGCGTCCCGGTGTTGACGTTGTCCGGGTTGAACTCAATCTCAGTCTTACGGATGATGTTGTTATTGCCGTCGTAGGCGTACTCCACCCGGCTGCTCAGCTCGTCCGTTCGCCGCACGAGCCTGTCTGCCCCATCGTACTCAAGAAGTGTTTGATGAATGTTGTCGTCCAGCGTCCGCGTCTTCCGGCTGTTTCGATCATATTCAGTGCGCGTGGTCACCAGTCCATCATTGGGCGTGAGCGGCCCGTCTTGTACGGAAGATCCGCCCGTGTCAAACAACGCCCTGTCCACCTGAAACCGGCGACCAAGCTCGTCATATTTGAAAAGCGTTCTCGCCAGCAGGACGTTATTGGCTCCGCGATTATCTCTCGGGCTCGGACCGCCCGTCGGACCAAACCGGGACTCGCTCGTCAAGTTGCTCGCCGGGTCATACGTGCGCTCGGTTCGATTGCCCGCAGCATCCAGGACTCGGATCAGCCGATCAAAGCCGTCGTAAGCATAGATGGTCTCGTCACCCCGGCCATCGCCGTTGTTGTCCTCAGCGTCCACGATGAGCACCAGATTGCGGTTGCCATCGTAGATGCGCGTAGTGGTTGAGACGCCAGGACTGTTGGTGATGTTGGCCAGGTTCATCCCAGCATGAGCTGGCAGCGCGCGAAACTGGTCGGTCACGCCGCCGCGCGTCTCACTGAAAGCCAGATTGCGTTCGTCGTAGACCCTGGAGCGGACGTTGTTCGGTTGCCGTCCGGCCACCGCCTCCGGCGAGATAAGCAGCACCAAGTTCTCATTTTTGTCATAGCGATAGCGCGTCGTGATCCGCTCAGCCGGCCCAATGCCCGGCTCGCCGTCGCTCACTTCCTCAGTCTTCTCGACCAGGTTGTCCAGGATGTCATATGCGAATGTCTGGGTGATCTTGGGATTCTCAGCCACGACGCGGTTACCGCCTGCGCCATCGGGAACGACATTTTGAATGTCCACGCGGACAAGATTGTTGTTGAAGTCATAGAAGTAGTCCCGCTCGTAGGAGAACGGCGGCTCGGAGATCGTTCGCACGACTTGATTGAGCTGATTCACAATGTAGCGCGTTATGTTATTCCGCCCATCGGTCGTCTGGATGACGTTGCCTACCCGGTCATACAAATACCTTTTGGCCAGGCCCGGACAGGCGCAGCCAGTCTCGGCAAACGGCACGCCCGCGCGTCGGCGCATGATTCCTGAGTTGCTGATCGGCACCGGCAGCGAGTTGAGCTTCGCCGGATCAAAATCGCGGATGTTCTCTCTGAGGTAGCCGAAAGTGACGGTGCTTAAGCCCGGCGCTCGAATGATGTCGCGACCATCCCCGTCCGGGTCGTTCTCGGGGTGGTACAGATAGATGTCCAGATTGCCCTCGGGATCAGCTTCGCTCGTCATCTGGCCAAACTGATTGTAAGTATATGTCCAAACAATCTCTTGGCTCACATCGCCTTCGATGGTGGCCTGTCGCGAATCAGCAAGCAACGTCACAGCAGGCTGTCGCACCTCGACGATGTTGCCAGCGATGTCGCTGGTGCGCCCGTCGCCATTCAGATCACCAAGGCCCATCGGGATGTCCCCCAGGTTGATCCCGAATCGCTGCGCATAAGCGCGGATGGCCGTGCCTTCTTGATAGTCAAAGATTCGGGCCGTCCTGTAGCGGTCCGGCGAGTTCGCGCCGCCATTTTGCGGAACATAGTTTGGGTCACTGCCTCGCGCTTCGGTGATGGTTTGCACCTGGTTGTAAACCGGCTCGTAGGTGAACGACGTCACAATCGGATCGGGATTAGGATCAGCCGTGTCGCCGCCACGAGGACCGGCGATCCGGCGAATCTCCAGCAGATTTCCCTTTTGGAAACGATCCGCGTTGGAGGCATCGTAGACATACTCCACGCTGTTGCCTTCCGGGTAGATTACGCGCAGGAGTTCGCCATCGCGGTTGTATTCATATCGTGTTTCAAAAAACTCAGGATCATTTGGGTTGATGTCTCGGTTGGTAAAGACCTTCATCGAGAGGCGATTGCCGTTGCTGTTATGCTCGAAGATCAGACGGTTGCCATTGCGGTCCGTGACCGTCGTTCGATTTCTTGGAATGGTCAGATTGTTCACATCCGCGCCGGGATTGAGCCGCTCATATTGGAGGGTGACGGTTCCGCCCGCCGCGACGCCGCCACTATTGGTGCCGCCCCAGAGCTGTTGAATGACGCGATCCTCCTCATAAGTTCCGGAAGTTGTCCCGTAGGTGTTCACCACACTCGGCGGCCCGCCGCTGGCTACGTCGTTCGGGCGCGTAATGGTGAGCAAGTTGTGGTCAAGACGATCGGAACGAAAGCCCGACGAGTAGGTGTAGCGGGTCGATTTGCCATTGGAGAAATTGTTTCCGTTGGGCGTTCCGGTGACGACCGGGGACGTTACTTCGATCACGTCGAAGTTGCGATCATACCGAAATCGGATGACCCGACCAGCAAAATCGGTGACCCGGAGCAGGCGGTTACTGTTGTCGTCGTACACGTACGTAATGTCTCGACTCAACGTGTCCGTGACGGTCGCCAGCCGCCCCCGCGAGTCGTATTCGAAGCGCATCGTGTTGCCATTACGGTCCGTCATGCTGGCGAGCCGGCCCTCTAGGGTGGAACCATCGAGCTGGTTGAAGGTATAGAGCATGCCATCACGTGCCCGCAGCATGTAGGTCCCATCCGCGTTCCTGATGAGCTTGGTGTAAAATCCTGTCGGACCATCGTAGGTGCCATCGGATTTGCGAACGTACTGGTCTGCGCGAGCAAAGCCGTCATGGAACAGAATGCCATTGGCCGCCGGGTCTCCTAAAAAGAGTCGCTTGTCGTAGCTGTGCGCCCAGTTAAAGCCGAGCGGGCCATCGTAGAAGACCTGGCTCCGGTACGTGCGGATGAATTGGTAAGGGAATCCGCGGCCCGGGATGGCCAAGTCGACCTCAGTGAGTCGGAACTCGCCGCTGTGCAGATAGACCGGATCCGCGATGTCACTCTCGATGATACTCTCACCGCCCGAAGGCGTATTAATAGGCAGTGAAGGGGCTCTGGGTGGAGGACAAATGGTCTCAAACGGCGTGTTGCCACCCGTCGGCGTTGGTCCAGGCGCTATAGTCGCTAACGGTCCCCCAGGTGGAAGCTTGCCTGCTCCCATCCCACCATTGCAGGGATTCTTGTGCGGCGCAAACGGCGGCAGCCCGGGGAAGGTGGAGACAGGGGGATCCCTGTTCTCCGTCAGCGGTGCTGGCACAGGACCAAGCATGCTCCTTAGGAGAGCTGTGACGGTGGTCCAGATAGATCGCAAGCCTGCCAGAGCATGCTCGCTCCCGTCACTCAGGTCAGCCATCGAGAAAGATTTTCTGCTTGATGCAGCGGCAGCTATCTCCGACCTCTCGTTTGAGACAACCACGCGATCATCTGACCACCAGATCGAGAGCGGCGGGGAGATGGATAATTGAATCATTAAGCCCAGAGCCGGGAGCGAGCGCTGGATACACCTCGACAGGCTGCCCAGCCGAAATGAGAGAGCCAAAGGAGATTGCATAAAAGACCACCCTCCTTGGTCAAAGTATGGGGTTCAGTCAGTTGATGCTGACAATTCTCTCTCTTACAGCGGCAAAGTCAATAGGAAGTCGACGAGATCGGAGCTTAATCGCAGCCTTTGCTTTAGCGAAAGAATGCGTTCCAAATCACATCAACCAGCACATGGAAACCCGCATAAATATTGATCCCGACGAACATCCGAAGGTTCGTAAGTGGGGTTCAAAATGGAAATGCGGGTTAGTCCTCACGGACGACGTGGCGCGGAGTTCGGTTTGCGCCGGGCTGTGGGTTCAAGTCCGAGGCGCTACACGCCGCCGGGCGTCGGGGTGTTTTCGAGAGGCAGGGGATGGAACGGGCCTGCGTGCGCAAACTGAAGTCCGCGCCACATGAATGCCCGTTTCAGGCTAGATCGAAAGGTAATATCTCGGAAGGTGGGCATGGGTCCCGAAGCCCTGGCCGGGTGCGACCCAATCTTCGTTCATTACCCGCAGGTGCCGAAATCCCATATGCTTCGGGTCGTAAGTATTGGTCTAAGGAAAAAGTATGCCGGCTATCGAGCCAGCTCAAGCGCGTATTGCCGCGGTCCTGGCTTCGTCTGATGGTAATCATGTCATTCCACCTTCACCAGCCGCGCGAACTTGTTGAATTTTCTCTCGCTCATGCCGGGCACCAGAATCAACTGCTCAGATCGTTCGAACCCTCTCAGTTGTGACCGCAGGCGCAGAATCTTCTCTGCCGTGACCGGACCGATCCCCGGCAGGCGCACTAGATCAGCCTGGGTCGCTAGATTGAGATTAAGAGTGTCTGCCTGGCCCACGGTCGGACGCGCGTCGGCTTTCGTCGGCTGCGGCCGAGAGGGCATGGGACCGAAGAGATAATAGCAGGCGAGAAGCGCCAGCAGCGCGGCCAGCAGCGCGAATACTCTCTTCATCGAACGGCGTGAATCCTGATCCGGAATTCATCACCGGAAATCCGGATCTCCGGCTTGGATCCAGTGTATTGCTGGGCGTGAAGCAAAAGACCCGGGATGCCGCCCTGGACGGTCTCCAGGCCGTAGTATGGGCTCTTGAAGGTTGACTTGATTCGGGGATAAGGCGCAGCCACTGCGCCACAATAAATGGACTCCAACCGCTGGCCGTCACTGCGGTAGGGATTGTGGATCTGGATGCGATCATCGAAGATCCAGAGCCGCGTCACGCCGTCTCGCAGGCTGTAATCCCGATGGAGCAACGCGTTGGTGAGGGCCTCAAACACCGCGGCCGCCGAAAAGCTCGGCCGCGGGGGGCCGGGGACGACGGCTGGTGATGGTTCGAAGTGGGTCGCTCCTGGTCCGATAGCGTCGCGTACCGGCGAATGAATAGGAGGCCCTGCTCATAGACCGAGGCGAGATTCCCCACCAATTCAAGCCGCTCGACGGCCGGATCCTCGGCGGTCATCCCGCTAACCCGCGTTGCGGTCATGCCGGAACGGGGGAAAATCTGGGCCACGCTCGCGCTCTTGCCGAAAAGCAGCAGTCCGGCCAGCGTGGGCACGACCTCGTGCGCGCATTCGGTCGCGAGGTTGAAATGTCGACCTAGTAGGTCCGCCAGGGGGTACTCGCGCACCTCAAAATCCGAGACCACACCGCCTCTGAGCTCCCGGACGTACGACCAGATCAACGCTTCGTCGATGTCCTCGAGCCGAGCATGGACGATGGGGATCGACTCGAACCCGATCGATCGGCGCGGGTCGTACATCTCGGCGATTTCGTCCATGGTGGCCTCGCGCTTAACTGAGCCCATCCGGACATAACAGCGCTGATCGCTCGAAAAGTACGGGCGGCGCGTGCTCGATACCTCCAGGGCCACCACCCGCCGGCCGTTGTCGAAACCGATCTTGTCGATCAACGGTCGAAGTGGCGGCCTGATCATGTTCCGGCAAATCTCTACCAGCTGCTCCTCGATGTACTCCGGATCGTCCACTCCTTCGACTCTCCGCTGATCATTGACGCCGAAGATGATGAAGCCCCCGCCCGCGTTGGCCATCGCCACGGCCTCGGCAGCCACCTTTTCAGGGTTGTTGAGTGAAACCAGGGTCAGGCCAGGGTCAGGCCTGCGTAATGCGTATCGATATGCACTACGCAGGTCTGACCCCAATTTCGTTCGGCTGGCGGCCCTTCGCGCCGCAGGTGAGCGCCAGCGTTCGGCGCCGGCGAAGGCTGTGAGTGTCGAGATTATCTAACGCCATAGTTGAATCGGAGGCGCCCGGGTCTTACGCAGGAGCTAATTGAACTCTTCGTCTGCGAGCAACAGGTTCCTGTTTGCGGCGGTCGTGAAGCGAAAAACAAGCCGTAAGAGGGCCGGGCGAGCAAAGGCCAATGAAACAGAGCAGAAAGGCAAAGACACAAATGGAAAGCGCAAGAGACTTGGAAGCAAAACAACGTGAAGAATTACTCAGAGCGTTGAAAGCCCGTTTGGAGCAAAACATGAACCGCCATAAGGGTCTTGAATGGGCTAAAGTACAAGCAAATCTGGAAGCTAATGCTGAAAAACTGTGGTCACTCAATGAAATGGAAAGAACTGGCGGTGAACCGGATGTTGTTGGCCATGCTAAGAAGACGGGCGAAT
>JACQTD010000286.1 GCA_016210985.1 Acidobacteriota bacterium | reverse complement strand
ATCCTGTCCATCCCGGCCTTCTCGCTCTATCTGCTGACGAGAGACCCGCGCGTGATCTTCCGGCTGTCTCAGTTCGGTTGCCGGCTCGGCTTCAAGGTGGGGGGCGTGCGCGTGGAAGTGCGGGGCCTCGAGAAACTCGACCCGTCGCAGCCTTACGTCTTTGCCGCCAACCACGCGAGCAACCTCGACCCCCCGCTGCTCTTCGTCTTCCTCCAGCGGGACGTGGGATTTCTCGCCAAGAAGGAGATCTTCCGTCTGCCGGTCTTCTACCCGGGGCTCTATTGGATGGAGAGTACCCCGATCGATCGGGCCCATCGCGAACTCGCCATCGCCGGACTGCACGCAGCTGCCCGGCTCATCAGAAGAGGGCGGAGCTACATCGCGTTTCCGGAGGGCACGCGAAGCCGCGACGGCCGGCTTCTGCCGTTCAAGAAAGGAACCTTCCACCTGGCCAGGGAGGCGGGAGTGCCGATCGTCCCGGTTACGATCTGCGGAACGCATGAGCTGATGCCTCGAAGTCCGTTTTGCGCCCGGCCCGGGGAGGTGATCATCACCGTCCATTCACCGCTAACTACTTCGGATACCTCCTCCTTTTCCCTCGACACGTTGGTTAAGTCCACGCGCTCCAGTATCGAGTCGGCGTTGCCGTTCGCCGGTCCGGCGCTCACTTCCAGCCCCGAAAACATTTGATTGACAAACGATAGGCATTTCACTATGCTTAATATGTTGCCATTAGGTCACATGAGTTCCTGGATCCCCTCAGGTCGGATAGTCCCACACTTAACCAACCGCTAGGAATACAGTTACGAAATAGTAGATCGGACGGCAACATCAATACATTGCAAGGAGAAAGACCAGTATGCGCGAGACCGGTAAGGTCAAGTGGTTCAACAGCAGCAAGGGTTACGGATTCATTGAGCGCGAAGCGGGTGGTGACGTTTTCGTCCACTACACGGCTATTCAGGGCGATGGATTCAAGTCTTTGGATGAAGGTCAGGCAGTCACGTTTGAAGTGACCCGCGGCCCGAAAGGGTTGCAGGCTGAGAACGTCCAGAAGGCCCAGTAGTCGATCACGACCCCGCGTTCAAATCTGGATTCGGGGTCATTCTCCCTCAGTCAAACCGTCCGACGCTTCCCGATCCCTGCTAGACCTCCTGCCTCTGATTCGCCCGCATCAATGCGGCGAGGAAGAGCACGAAGAGTTGAACGTCCCTATAGAGGTTGATCAGGAACCGATGCGGGGAGATCAGGAAGATCTGTCCGCGACGCAGCCGGTCCTTGGTGTTGATCCAATAATGCTTCAGGTCCTCGCGTGAGTAAGTTACGCGCTGGGCTACCGCCAGGTTGAAATCCTTGAAGAGGAGCGACAGCCTGGATGGAACGTGGATCTCGGGGATGTGCGCCTTGGCCCGGACGTGCGCGAGCTGGAGTTCGGCCACCCGCAGGTTCCGGCGCGCTTCCGCCCGGATCCGTTTCAGCTCGGAAACCACCCGCAACTCCGCCTCGCTCCGTTTTCGGGTCTGGAGCCACAATTCCTCCATCTCCAGCAGAAGGTGAATCGCGCCCAGCGAGAAATCCCGGATCTCGCGAAACCGCCGTACGAAGTGGCGCAGACGTGACTCCACCGGATAGCCCCGGCGGCGGTCGGTCCGATCCTTCAAGCGGAAGAAGCCGTGCAGCATCGGATGTCCGCCCTCATTCAGCGCCGCATTCTTGTACCAGATGAAATTGCGGAAGATATTCCAATAGTTCTCCGGATTGGCGCCAGCCAGGACTTCGCGCATGTACTCGAAGCTGTAAAAACTCTTCCAGGCGCTACGATAGGCCTGGAACCATTCTCCCGCGCGAAAGTTGGGGTGATGGGTCGTTTCGTGGAACGAATCGAAACGGTTGAGGTCCTGATCCATGTACTCGCCGGCCCTGACCATGTCGAAGTGATCGCGCGAGCCGGGCAACGGCGTGAGCATGAAGAAGGAAGCCTGATCGACCTTCATCTCGCTCTTCAGCCGCTCCACATCCTGGGCCACCGAATCCGCGTTGTCGAGCGGAAAACCGATGATGTAACCGACATGCGTGGCCGCCTTGGCGTTGTGCCACGCGGCGATCAGGTCCTTGTACTGCTCGACGTGATTCTGGGTCTTGCCGGCCGCCTTGAGGGTCTTGGGATTGATGCTCTCCATGCCGATGAATACCTGGCTGCAACCCGCGCGCGAGGCGAGTTCGACGAACTGGGGGATCTTGTAGGAGAGCGTGTCCACCTGCATCATGAACTGGATCCGGATCCCATCCTCTTCCCTCAGCTTGATGAGCATCTCAAAAATTTCACGCCAGCCGCTGTTGCGGGCAAAATCATCATCGGTGAAGAAATAGAAGTCGATCCCGTGTAGCCGGTAATTCTCCCTCAGCGCGTGGGCCAGTCCGTCCGCGGAGCGGTACCGGACCTTGTGCCCCTGGACGTTGATGATCGTGCAAAAGCTGCAGTTGAACGGGCAGCCCCGGCCGCAATCGATGGTTCCGAAATTGGAGGAGGCAAACTTCTTCAGGTATCCCCGATGGACCATCGGGATCGGCTTGGTGAAGAGATCCGGCAGATCATCCACCGTGTCGTAGATGGGCTGTAGCCGGTCGTGGAGCGCATCCCTTAGAATGATGCCCCAATTCTCCTCGACCTCGCCCTTGGCCACCGAGACGCCGAGGTCGATCAGCTCCTGAATCTCCGGCGTGGTCTGATGGAACATGGCCAGCGTGCCGCTGACGTGGAACCCGCCGATAATCACGGTCACGCCGCCGCTTCGGAACCGTTTGGCGAGATCCGAAGCCCGAGGGAACTGGTTGGTCTGCACGCCTACCAGGCCCACGACGACCTTCTGACCCGGCTTTCGATTGGCTCGCAGGATCCGCTGAACCGGAACCCTGTGAACCGACTCGTCATAGAGTTCGATTTCGATCTCCGTCTCCTCGCCAAGGAACTTCCGCTCACGAACATGCTCGGTGAGGCTGTACAGGCACGCCAGGGTATTGCTCGGCAGCACGCCGCGGAGATGACGGATTACATAACCTTCGTCATCATATTTCGACGTCCTGATGAGGACCACTTTGAGGCGGCGAGGGAGTTCTCTGGTGCCTGGATGTACTTGCACTGATTCACGCTCCTTACTTTGTCCCAATTGACTCTCGGGACGGCATCTTACGCCCGTTCAACCCGCCTTGCAAACGGAGTTGGTCCGGAGGGTGTCGCAGCCGTCTGTTTTTCGCTTTACCCACCCAGGTTCCCGGCTTAGAATCCGGGTGTTGGTTGGCATGTCCTTCCCACTCCGTTCTGCACGAAAGGGTGCGCCCATGAGGTCGATTCCACTATCATTTGGATTACTCTGCCTGACCCTGATCCCGGCCGGGATCGTTAGCGGGATGCCGCTACAAGACCGGCGCCCGATGACCTTCATGGATGTGATCGAGCTTCGCACGGCAAGTCATGCCGAGGCGGAGCCGAACGGCCGGCGCGTCCTGTACACCCTCAGCACGCCGGATTGGAAGGCGGGAAAGAGTTTCACCGATATCCATCTCACCTCCATGGTTGAGGGAACATCCCGTCAGATGACCTTCACGAAAGACAAGAACGAGACGGCTCCCCACTGGTCCCCTGATGGCCAGTGGTTCGCGTTTCTCTCGGATCGCTTCGGCAATCCTCAGCTCTACCTGATGAACCCGAACGGGGGCGAGGCGCGAAAACTGACGGATCACAAGGATCCGGTGAGCGCGTATTCCTTCAGCCGGAACGCCCGGTATATCGCCTACCTCACCGGGAAAGCCGAGGAGACGCAGATCTGGATCATCGAGCTGCCGGACGGAAAGCCGGTTCAACTGACCAGACACGCGACCCCGGTAAGGGCCACGGGGGTGGCGGCGGCATCGGCCGGTCAAGGCCCGGGCGGAGGCCCCGGACTCGTCTGGAGCCCCGACAGCCGCAGGATCTATTTCGTGGCGCCGGATTCCTTCGACAAACTTGAAAGCCAGCGGAGTGACAAGAAGTTCGACGTCGTCATCAAAGACCCCGTCACCCCCCCTGCGCACCTTTGGACCATCGACGTGGAATCGAAACAGGAGACGCGACAAACGGCTGGTCAGGAGTTCACCGTAGGGAACTTCAAACTCAGTCCAGACGGGCGGCATGTCGGCTTCGTCGGGCAGTCCTCGCACCGGCACGAGAACCGTATTGATCAACCGGGCAGCGAGCTCTACCTGGTGCAAGTGGACAGTCAGAAACCCGCGAGACTTACCCGCAATGCTCTCGGTGAAGGCGGCTTCGCGTTTTCGCCTGACAGCCGTTGGTTTGCTTACTCGGCGTCGAACAACGACGAGTTTTACCGCGACCGGAGAATTTACCTGATGCCCGTCACCGGAGGATCGCTTCGAAAGTTCGGGGACACGTTTGAAGGCGATCTCAACATCGGATTCTGGAACGAATCTGGAAACCGGATCTACTTCTCTGAGGGCATCGGAGCCAATGTCAATGTTTATGCTCTCGACCTCTCGACCGGGGAGGTGAGCCCGATCACCCGCGAGACCGGCACCGTCGCGGCCGCCAAGGAGGCCGAATCCAAGACCGTCCTCGTCACCTTTAGCGGGCCTCATACGCCCACCAGCATCTATGCCACCACGGTAGAGGAACTCCCTCATCGCGCGGCCTGGAGGCGAGTGGTGAATCCGAATCCCCAAGTGGCGGAAATGGCACTCGGAGAATACCAGACGATCCGTTGGAAGAGCACCGACGGTGTCATCGTCGAGGGGATTCTGGTGAAGCCGGTCGGGTACGTGAAAGGCCAGCGCTATCCGCTCGTCGTGCAGCTGCACGGCGGTCCCGCGGCCGCATCCCAGAATTCCTTTAGCGGAAACTACGGGACCTACGTGCACGTCTTCGCCGGCAACGGCTACGCGGTACTGCAGCCGAACTACCGCGGATCGACGAATTATGGAGAAAAATTCAAGCGCCAGATCAGCACTAACTATTTTACCCAGGCCTACGACGACATCATGACCGGCGTCGATTTCGTCATCAAGGAGGGTATCGCCGATCCCGACAAGCTCGGTTGCATGGGCTGGAGCGCCGGGGGCCACTGGTCAAACTACATACTGACGCAGACGCACCGGTTCAAAGCGATCAGCTCGGGGGCTGGCGTCTTCAACTGGGTGTCGATGTATGGCCAGACTGACATGCAGGAGAACCGGGAGTGGTACATCGGCGGAAAGGTGGGCGCCTATCCCTGGGACAATCTTCAGGAGTGGCTGCGCCAGTCACCCGTAAGTTACATCAAAAATGCGAAGACCCCGACGCTCATTCACGTCGGTGCGGATGACTCCCGCGTTCCCCGTCCGCAATCCGAAGAGCTTTACATGGCGCTTAAGAAACTCGGCGTTCCGACGGAATTCATCGTCTATCCGAAAATGCCTCACGGGCTCACTGAGATGCGGTATCAGATGGTAAAAATGGTGGCGGAGTTCAACTGGTTCGAGAAGTGGATCAAGGGAAAGGAAGGCTGGATCGATTGGAAGCCACTGCTCGACTCCGTCGGGGAGGATAAGCCACCCGCCACGACGCCAACGGACCGCTAGCGGGAGGGTCGAATGCGCACCTGCCGGAAGCGCCGCTTCCTCTCATACTCGGGTCTCCGAAACGCTTTCACGCTGGGTCTCGCTCTGGCGCTCTGCCCGTCCGTCCACGGACAGGGTCCGCGGACCATGCGGCCGGAGATGGCCGGAAAGGTCGGCATGATTGGAGCCGGCCGCCACTACTCGGTCTCCGCCGGCGTCCGTATCATCGAGCAGGGGGGGAACGCCGTCGATGCCGGCGTGGCCGCCGTTTTCGCGGCTTCGGTAGCGGAGATCTCGCATTTCGGATTCGGCGGTGAATCGCCGGTGATCATTTACGACGCGAAGCGACGGGAGGTCGTCGTCATCAACGGCCAGGGACCGGCACCGAAGGCCGCCACGGTCGAGATGTTCAAGGAGAAGGGGGAGATCGACGGGAACGGACCCCGGGCAGCCACGGTCCCGGCCATGCTCGACGCCACGTCGATCGCGCTCGCACGGTACGGGACGATGAGCCTCGGGCAGGTGATGCAGCCGGCCATCGACCTGGCCGAGGGCTTTCCGATGTACGAGTACCTTCGTCATTACCTCGAAAGCGAGCGGAAGGCCTGCGAGGGGTTCGAGTGGACCATGAAGACGTACTACCCGGAAGGGCGCCTCCCGGAGAACGGCGAGATGTTCCGGCAGGCGAATCTCGCTCGAACCCTGAAAGAAATCGCAGGCGCGGAGAAAACGGAATGGACTCGATCGGGCGATCGTGTCAGGGCCATCCGCGCCGCACGGGATCTCTTCTACAAGGGAGGAATCGGGAAGCGGATCGTCGATGCCGCCCTAGCGGCGGGCGGAATCCTGACTACCGAGGATCTGGCGGCGTATGAGGGCCGCGTCGAAAAACCGGTGACGACCACGTTTCATGGCTTCGAAGTCAACAAGTGCGGTCCATGGGACCAGGGTCCGGTACTGCTCCAGGCCCTGAACATTCTCGAGGGGTTCGACCTGGCGGAGATGGGACACCTTTCGACCGAATACATTCATACGGTGACGGAGGCGATAAAACTGGCCTACGATGACCGTGACGCGTTCTATGGCGATCCCGACTTCGTCCGCGTGCCGATGCGAGGCCTGCTCTCCAAAGCCTACGCGGCGGAACGCCGCGTGTTGATCGAGCGGAAGGCCGCCTTCCTCGAACATCGCCCCGGCAATCCGTGGAAGTACGAGAATGTCGGCGCATCGAGAACCTACCCGCCTATTCCTTCTATCCGGGTCGGCTCCGGCGGATCGGCCGGTCTTGCGTCTTCACGCGCTGCTCCTCGTTTCGCGATGCCATCGTCGCCTTCGGATGAGCCGGGCGACACCACCTGCGTCAACGTAGTAGATCGGGATGGAAATCTCTTCTCCTGCACACCGAGCTCCGGGTGGCTCCTGGGCGGCGCCTTCATCGCCGGTGATACCGGCGTACCGCTCGGGAATCGCATGCAGGCATTCTCCCTCGACCCGGCAAGTCCCAATGTGCTTCAGGGAGGCAAGCGGCCACGCACTACCCTGACACCCACCATCGTCCTCAAGGACGGGAAGCCGTTTCTGGCCTTGTCCACGCCGGGCGGCGACAGTCAGGATCAGCAGATCCTCAACGTACTCCTGGCGCTCATCGTCTTCAGCAAGCCGCTGCAGGAGGCGATCGAAGCGCCGCGATTCAACTCCCAACACATCGTTTCGACGTTCGGCAAGCACGCCGATCAGCCCGGCGTGCTCGAGATTGAAGACCGGATTTCTCCCGGTGTATTGGATGCGCTCACGGCGAAGGGCCACAAGCTCGCGGTACGCGGCCCGTTCGGGATCTCAACCGGAATCACGGCGGTCGGCGTCGATCCGAAACATGGAACGCTCCGCGGGGGCGCCGACGTCCGGCGCGAGCGATACGTCTTCGGGTGGTAGTTCATCGAGGTTGAGCATCCGGCAGGCTCAGGAATTACCCACGGATGGACACCGATGTACGCGGATCAGCTATGCCGGAGGCGGGACTACGAACCGGAGCCCAGGTTTGTAGTTCTGCCTTGAGGCGGGCCCTGCCGAAGCAGAACATTCCGCCTGAAGGCGGGACTACGAAAGGAACCGGGATACTTATTGAAGATCGTTCTTCTGAAACCTTTTGTCCTCGCCGATCATCATCAGATTCGAGTGAGCACGCTGTCCTAATTCAGATAGCCCTTGCGGGTACGGATCACGAAGCGCCCGGGCGGGAGCGGCAGTTTCAGCGTTACCTCTATTTCGTGAAATCGAGGGTCTCCGGTGCGCGGTTCCGGAAGATATCCCAACACATACTGGTCCTGGAGTTCCCGCGCGATGGTGTCGAAGAATCCTCGCAAAGGTTCCGCTGCCATGGGGAAATACGCGCTGCCGCCGGACAACTCCGTGACTTCGCGCAGCACCCAGACGGGATTGAGATTCGCCTCCACCGGCGGGTCCTTGTAATACTTCTTCCCCGTCAGGTAGAGCTTTCGCTCGACCTTCGAGTATTCTCCGATGGCGAAAACCACCACGTCGGAGGCCTGCACCAGCCGCTCCACCTGGTTGAACTTTCTCGCGCTGTCCTCATCCTTGCCGTCGCTCAGCACCACGATGACATGACGGGCGTGCTGGGCGCCGGCCATGAGTTCAACCGCCTGCCCGATTGCATCGTGCAACGCCGTACCGCCTGAGGCCGTCAACTCACGGATGGGCTGAACGAGTTGTGCCCGATCGCTCGTGAAATTCCGCACGATCCGGACTCGGTCATTGAAGGCGATCAGCGCCAGTTCATTGCGAGGGTGGGACTGATCGACAAAATCGAGCGCAGCCCTTTTCGCTTCCCTCAGCGATTCCCCATCCATACTGCTGCTCACGTCGAGCACGAGCACCACGCTGATCGGCGCGTCCCTTTTCTCGAAGAAGACAATCTGCTGAATCGCCCCATCCTCGGCGACGGCGAAGTTCGCTTCATTCATGCCGGCTACCGGCCTCCCCCCGCCGTCCTTCACCGAGACATTCAGCAGGACCATCTTCGTCCCCAACTGAATCGGTTCGCTCTCCTCTGAAGCGGGAGCCGCAACGGAGGTTTCCACGGAGGGATCCCCCGGTTCGCGGACTCGGGGTACGAGTGTCAGCACGACCTCGTCGGTTCCCGAAGCAACCTGCTGCCGGCTCGCGCTCTCGTATCCGAACCGGGTCGCAACCGCGCGAAAAGTGCGCTCGGTAGGTACGCCATCGAACCGGAATCGGCCGGCCGTATCCGTCAGGGTCACCCGCATCACGGCCGAGGCCTCGTCGATCAACCCGATCCGTGCGGACGGAACCGGGCGGCCGGAAGGATCACTCACCAGGCCGCGGATCGTTCCCGCCGCCTGGGCCACCGCCGCGCCACGGATGGTCAACGCGAGGATCGCGGCCATTCCCAGTCCCGAGATGAGAAGGCGGCGACTCATCGGGATTCGGCCTTTTCGGTATCCTCAATCACAATCTCCACGCGACGGTTCTTCTGCCGGTTGGCCGCCGTGTCGTTCGAGACGATCGGCCGGCTTTTCCCGAAGCCCTCCATGGTGATGATCTCATCGGTCAGGCCGGATGCAACCAGATAGTCGCGCACGCCACCGGCGCGTTTCTCGGAAAGGCGCTGGTTGTAAGAATCGGAGCCGATATTGTCGGTGTGACCTTCGACTTTCAGGCGGTAACTCGGGGCCACCAGCAGAATGCCGACGACTCTGCTGAGCACCTCACGCGCCTGGGGACGCAGCGTGGCCTTATTGAAGTCGAAGAGAATATCCGGCAGGTTCACGATGAGCCCCCGGGCAGTCTCACGGGTCTCGACGACGCGGCTAAGCGCCTGCTGCATCCTGGAGCGGGCCTCTTCGCGTTCACGCCGCGCCCGTTCGGCTTCCTCGCGAGCGAGCGCGGCCGACGACTCGGCCGCGGTCCTGGCCGCGTCGAGCTGCCGGGCCTGTTCCTGGGCCGCGCGGGCGCGGAGTTCAGCTTCCACACGGAGCCGCTCCTCCTCCGCTGCCCGGCGAGCCGCATCCGCCGCCTGTTCCATGGCCTGCTGCCGGGCGCGCTCCTCCATCCGCAATTGAAGTTCTCGCTGTTCGGCCAGCAATTGAGAGCGCTCGGCCTCGGTCTGGGCCTCCCGAATGCCTCGTTCGAGGCGGCTCGCCTCCTCGGCCTTGGCCTTCCGCTCGCTGTCGAGGGCCTCCTGGAACGACCGTTCTTCCGACAGTTTCTGGGCGTCGACCGCAAGACGGACCGCTTCGTGAGCCTGCACCATCACATTGCGTCGATCCACACCGGCGCCAGCGGCAGCCTCGGTCTTCCTCAGCACTTCGCTGGCTTTGGCTAGCTCTTCCGCGGCGAACTGTTGGGCACCGGCCCGCTCAGCCAGCGCGACGGCTGCGCGCGCCTGCTCAACATCGGCCCGGCGCTCTCCTTTTGTTTCAGGGAGGTTCGCCAGCGTCTCCCGGTCGTACCGGTAAACCCCTTCGAACCCCCGATACTTGATTTGTGATAACTGAACGGGGTTGCCGATCCGGTGGACCGGACGCGTGTTTTCCATGACGACGAACCGGCTGGGAGTGCCCACCAGAAAGTGCGGTTCAGCCGTGACGAACATGCCAAAGGTCTCGAGCGGTGTCGACACATTGAGCTTGCTCCGGTTCCCCTGAAGGATGAACTCGCCGACATTGACTACGTGGCCTTCGGGTGAGACGGTCCACAGTACGTAAGTAGCATAATCGCCTCCGAAGAAGGTCGCCGGTTTCAATTCGTCAACTTCAATCTCAATCTCCGTCATTCCCTTCTTTCGCTGAATCTTCGCCTCGCCGCTCGCTCCAGGCAACCGGTGTGTGCCTTGAAACTTCACACTGATGGTCGTCCCTTCCGGATAGGATAGGGCCATGCTCTCTCGAGTGGCGGTAATCTGTTTAACCGCCTGCACTTCTTCCTGGCTCTTCTCCCACACCGGCGAAGCAAGCCCGATCAGGGGCCACACCAGCAAAAAAACCGACAAGAAAAATGGCTTGATTCTCATGGCGTTACTCTCTCCTCCCTTCTCCTGTCTTGAGCACTCGAGTCTGCGACTGTGGTCCTCGCCGGCATCACTACCTCTTGGACCAGGCCGCTGGCAATGTCGATCATACCGATCCGATCCCGCTGAGCTTCGGCGAACCAGATTCGTCCTCGATCCGAATCGTCCATCCGATCCAGGACGATCCCCACGGGCTGGCTGGCACCCGGGGGAATGACGTAATAGGTCAATGCCCCGGTTTCAGTATTCATCCTGCCAATCCGATTGCCGCCGCCGTCGGAAAACCAGATGAAGTCTCCGCGCCCGGCTCCGGAGTTCCGCTCCAGGACGAGGCTGCGGTGCTGTGAGAAATTGGGCGAAACGCGGTGCTTCAGGGGCTCGCCGGTTGCCAGATCCACGCGAATGATGTTGGCCCCGGTCAGCTCACTGACCCATATCTGCCCAGCATCGCCGGGACCGCGACGATCCACGATCAACCTTGTGGCCGCGTTCTCTGTTTCGCCAAGCGAGTAAAGCCGGAAGGTCTCGCTGGCGATATCGAAGCGGAAGACTCTGCCCTTGTAATTCGCATCTGAAGCTTGAGCAATCCACAGGTATCCCCGGGCGACGCCTTCAGGGCGCTCGAAGAACAGCCCGATCGGAGCCGGATCGGGCGGCGGCATCGGGAAGGTATTGACCGTCTCCGTATTGAGATCGAGCCTGCCAATACGATTCAACCCATGTTCCGTGAACCAGAGCCGTCCGGGATCGTCCGGGTTCACACGCTCCACGACGATGTCCAACGGGTAGGCCGCATTCCCGAGCGATGGCAGTTCCGACACCTTGCCGGAGGCGATGTCGAGCTTCCCGATCCGATAACCGTTGAATTCAGTGAACCAGACGGTGCCCGGATCATCGGGGGATCGACGATCGACGACGAGTCCCCGCGGCTGGCTGAACGGTGTGGGGATGTCGAACTCGCGCCACTGACGGGTGCCGAGATCATACACGCCGATTCGATTGGCTTGCAGCTCGGTAAACCAGAGGCGTCCGGCATCGGAAGGACCGGTACGATCCAGGGTGAGCTCCCATAAACCGCGAGCGCCGCCTTGCGCGAATCCCATGGAACTCAGCGTCGTCGCCACCAGAATCAGGAGAAGAACGGCCACCGTAACGATGATCGATCGACGCCACGCTCGTTGATTCATGAGATTTCCACCATTATGTCCTCGCCATTTACCTCCACCCGGTAGCTACGAACAGCGGCCATGGCCGGCGGTGTAAGCTTACTTCCGGTGGCAATGTCGAAGCTGGCCCCGTGCCAGGGGCAAACAACGGTTGTACCCTGCACCTGTCCCTCCGAGAGCGGTCCGCCCCGGTGGGTGCAGGAATCATCGATCGCGTAGAAATCTCCGCCAACATTGAAGACGGCTAAACGCCGGCCTCCGGCCTCGACACACTTTGCGGTACCGGGATTGATGTCCGCCTTCGCGGCTACTCTGAACGACTCTGGCATGGCGCTCCTCCCTCCACCCTAGGATCACAGGTTTACGGGAGGCATTCTAGTACGCCAGCGTCAGGGATCAAATCACCACAACTGCGGTCGGAGTGCTCGGATCCAGAATTCTTCAACGCCGGATACCAAGCTCGGTGGCCCTCGCTCGAAAGGGCAAAAATCGAACCTTTAGGTGTATCACTCGAAAACCGGGTTGCCTGATTTCCGGATCGGGGCAGGATCGAACGGTTCCGGCTTGCCCGAAAGCTGAACCCGCTGAATAATGCTCAGCACCAAGGGGATGAGACCGATCATCCGGGGCACGATTCACGAATCCGCTGAGGCGAATGATGCTGCGCACGCTGCTACTCACCTTGCTTCTCCTCTCCTCCGCCTTCACCGGCCAAGCCTACCAGAAAGGAAAACCGAAGACTGAACCGGCCCCGACTCCGGAAACGACGGTCGCTTCGCCTCGCGTGGACAGCACAAAGTTGAAGGCCTTGAAGGCGCGGGCGATCGGTCCTGCGGTCATGGGTGGGCGCGTTTCGGATGTGGCGTTCGATCCGCATCATCCTTACACCTTCTACGTCGGCCTTGGCACCGGCGGCATCATGAAGACCACCGATCAGGGAGGGACCTTTCAGGCTGTGTTCGCAAACGAGCCGGTGGCTTCCATAGGCGCCATCGCGGTATCGCCCAGCGATCCGAAGATCGTCTGGGTAGGAACGGGAGAGGCCGCGGATCGCAACAGTGTCAGCTGGGGCGACGGCGTTTATCGCTCAACCGACGCCGGAGCCACCTGGACCCATGTAGGGCTGAAGTCAAGCAGGATCATCGCACGGATCGTGGTCCATCCTACGGACCCGGCTACGGCCTTGGTAGCGTCCGTCGGGGACCTCTGGGGACCGGGCCCCGAGAGGGGTCTCTATAAGACGACCGACGCCGGAACTAACTGGACGGCTGTGCTCAAGGCGCCCGAGCCCTATCAATCCCGTGTAGGCTGCTGCGACGTGGTCCTGGATCCTTCAAATCCCGATGTCGTTTACGCGGCGATGTATGCAAGGCAGCGCACCCCCTGGTCCTTCGTGGCCGGCACGGAATTCAGCCTGTTCGTCAGCCTGGATCGCGGCGGAAGCTGGCTCAAGTTCGGCGATCTGCCTACGGTCGCGGTCGACGATCTGATCATTCATCCTCGCGATCGCGATCTGGTAGTCGCGACCCACGGCCGGAGTCTATTCATTGTCGACGACCTTCGCCCGCTTGAGGAATTGACCTCCGAAGTCCAATCGCGTGACGCCCACCTCTTCTCCATCCGCCCGGCCCTCGGTTTCAAGCCCCTTCCCGGCTTCGAGGAGTGGGGCGGCAAAGCGGTATTTCGTGGCGAGAACCCTCCGACCGGCGCCCTGATCAACTTCTGGATCGGCAACTATACCGGCGATGCGGCAAAGCTGAAGATCACCACCGCCACCGGACAACCGGTGGCCAACCTTTCAGCCCCGGGCAATCCCGGCATCAATCGGGTCATATGGGATCTCAAACCCACCAAGGATT
This sequence comes from Acidobacteriota bacterium, assembly GCA_016210985.1. Taxonomy (GTDB): domain Bacteria; phylum Acidobacteriota; class Blastocatellia; order HR10; family JACQTD01; genus JACQTD01. Next base: position 7,598 of record JACQTD010000286.1, on the reverse strand, counting down.
TGCTCACGGAGTATGGCGGCGAAGGTCAGAAGTTCGTACAGTCCGGTGAATATGTCGTCACGCTGACATATGGGAAGATCGAGCAGACAGAACGCCTCAAAGTGGAAATCGCGGAGGGTATCGAAACCCGGTGATCCGCCTTGAGGAGCATCGGCCTGGCGCGGGCGGGGCGCCACAGTACCGACAGGGATCAAGCCCGACAGGATCCAAGTCCAGGGAGATCGGACAATGACCTTGAAGCACAAAATCGTGGTTGGGGTCGGGATGGCCCTCGTTCTCATCGGGGCCATACTCGGCGTCGTCTTCTACGCCACCCGGGAGCTTCCCCGCGAATCCGATGCGTTCCTCACTCTCGTCGAACAGGGGAAGATCGCGGAAGCCTACCAATCTACCGCGGCCGAATTCCGCGCCGGAACGTCCGAGGAGGAATTCCGCCGGTTCCTGGAGACCACTTCGCTCGGTGAGTATCAGAGCGCATCATGGTCGTCGCGTTCGATCGAGAGCGAGCGCGGCAAGCTCGAAGGAACCATCACCACAAAGTCAGGCGGAAAGATTCCGTTGACGATGGAGTTCGTCAAGGAGGGCGGAGCCTGGAAGATTTATGCTATGCGAAAGCCCCGAGGCGGGCTGACCGACGAAACTGGAGAATCAAAGCCGTCGTTGCCCACCGAAGCCGAGGCCGAACAACTCGCGCGCGAGACGCTGGCGTCATTCGGCCAGGCGGTGAAGGTCAAGGATTTTACTGTCTTTTATGAGTCGCTCTCCCCGATCTGGAAGAAAGAGACCGATGTCGCCGGACTCCAATCCAACTTCCAGTCTTTCATGTCCGCGGACCTCGACCTGTCGGCCGCGATAGCGGCTCCGATCGAGTGGGAGGGGCCCGCATCGCTGGATGAAAACGACCTCCACGTCCTTGCCGGCTGCATGCCGGAGATTCCGCGGCCGGACTCAGCCTTGACGTTTGATTTGAAGTACCACTTTGGGGGAGCACGGTGGGAGTTGGTGGGCATCGAGGTCAACGTCCGGTAAGCGGAACCTAATGAGTCGATCGCTGCGCTTGCTCATCGTCGAGGATTCGGAGAACGATGCCGAGTTGACCGTGGAGAATCTCCGATCCGCCGGCTACGCCATCGAGCACCTCCGCGTCGATACGCCGGAGGCGATGCGGCGGGCGATGATGGCCTCGGCCTGGGACCTCGTCATCTCCGATTTCACCATGCCCGGCTTTGACGCGAGCGGAGCGCTGCGAATCTGCCGGGAGTCCGGCCAGGATATCCCGTTCATCGTCGTCTCCGGCAGCATCGGCGAGGAGACCGCCGTCGCCATCATGAAAGGCGGGGCACACGACTACATCCTTAAAGACAACCTGACGCGGCTGGTTCCCGCGGTTCAACGCGAGTTGCGCGAGGCGGAACTGAGGAGAGAGCACCAGCGGGTGGAAGATCAGAATCACCGGATGGAGCAAGAACTCCGGCAGTCGGAACGGCATTACCGGATGCTTTTCAACGGCGCCAGCGACGCGATCTTCATTCTCGGATTCGACGGAAGCATCTTCGAAGCCAATGAGGTCGCCTGTGAACGATTGGGCTACACCCGCGCCGAAGTGACCAGAGTCAAGTTGGCCGACATCATCGCCCCGGAATTCCGGATGCTGATGCCTTCGCGCATCGGGGAAATCCGACGCCGGGGCCACGCCGTCTTCGAATCGATGCATCTCCGGCGGGGAGGGGGGCACGTACCCGTAGAGATCAATGCCCGTCTCATCGATTACGGCGGAGCGGAGGCGATGCTCAGCATCGCCCGTGACATCTCCGAGCGAAGGCAGGCCGAGGAGGCGCTGCGGGAGAGCGAGGAGCGCTTCCGCACGATTTTCGAGGATGCGCCGATCGGAATGGCCAGTTTCGACGCTCAGTTCCGAATGCTCAAAGTCAACCGGGCGCTTTGCAGAATGCTGGGCTACTCCGAACAGGAACTGACCGCGCTCACCTTTACGGAGTTCACCTACCAGGAGGACGTGGAGCGGGATCTGAGCCTGGCGGGACAATTGTTCCGGGGTGAAATACCCGGTTACAAGCTGGAAAAGCGGTTCGTCAGGAAAGATGAGCAGGTGGTCTGGGCGCTGGTTACCGCCACGCTCATCCGCGAACATGACGGTAAAATACGCAGCGGCCTGGGCATGATTGAGGACATCACACCCCGCAAACGGATCGAGGAGCAGTTCTTTCACTCGCAGAAACTCGAGGCGGTGGGCCAACTGGCCGGCGGCATTGCGCACGACTTCAATAACCTGTTGACGGCCATCAACGGTTACAGCGAAATCAGCCTTCTGGGGTTGAAGGCGGATCACCCTCTCCGAGGGAATCTCGAAGAGATCAGGAAGGCCGGCGAGCGGGCGGCCTCCCTGACTCGCCAGCTCCTCGCCTTCAGCCGGAAACAGGTTCTCCAACCGAAAGTGCTTGATCTGAACGATGTCGTGGCCGACATGGACAAGATGCTGCGGCGGTTGATTGGCGAGGACATCGATCTGCGGACGGTACTCGAGCCGGAGCTCGGGCGCGTCCTGGCAGATCGGGGGCAGCTGGAGCAGATGATCGTGAACCTGGTGGTCAACGCCCGGGACGCCATGCCCCGCGGCGGCAAGCTCACCATTGAACTGGCCAATGTCTACCTCGACGAGGAATATGCGAGCCGTCACGTCTCCATCAAGCCAGGCACCTATGTCCGGCTCTGTGTTCATGACACGGGCGAGGGCATGACGCCCGAAGTCCAGAAGCGGATTTTCGAACCCTTCTTCACCACCAAGGAGGCGGGAAAAGGTACCGGCCTGGGCCTTTCGACCGCTTACGGGCTGGTGAAACAGAGCGGCGGAAGTATCTGGGTTTACAGCGAACCCGGGATCGGCACTACCTTCAAGGTCTACCTTCCCTGTGTCCACGCCGCCGGGATCACTTCTGACCTCACCGCGGAAAAGACAAGCTCACCCGGAGGAACCGAGACCATCCTGCTGGTGGAGGATGATGAGGCCGTCCGGAGAATGGTCATCGAGATCCTCCGGGTGAAAGGTTACAAGCTAATCGAAGCGAGTAAGGGGCCCGAGGCTGTCGAATTCTGCCTGCGAAACCCGCAGCCGATTCACCTCGTGCTGACCGACGTTGTGATGCCCGGCATGAACGGCCGTCAAGTCGTCGACCGGCTGACGGCTCTCCGGCCGGGTTTGAAGGTGCTCTACATGTCCGGATATACCGACGACTCCATCGTCCTCCAGGGCGTGCTGGAGGAGGGCGTGGCGTTCATCGAAAAACCGTTCACCCCGGCCGCACTCGCGCGTCGGGTGAGGGAGGTGCTCGATGGGTGATTCGCCCCCCCCCCGGCCACGCTCCGTGCGACAACATCACGACCCGCCGCTTTCGACCGGCACCGTGGTCATTAGGACGACGCTGTCCTCCAGGGCGACGATCTCGTGAGGAATTGAGTCCCCCATCGCCAGGATACACCTCTCGGGAACCTCATACTCCATTCCCTCACACTGCAGGCGAATGCGGCCCGACAGAGTGTGGAAGACCATACTGCCGTTGGACTCTGGTTGCATCAGCCGCACGTTTGCCCTCATCACCGAGACCGCGATACGCACCTTGGGAAACTCCACCAGGGGCTTGGCGGTGAGATCCCGGCCCCACGGTTGTTGATTATTCGGATCTTCCAACCACGGCTGCGGTCCACCCACTTCGGTGAGGGTCTCCTCCAGGTTGACCACCACCAGCGGTACTGGCCTTGAACTCCCGGAGTCGGCCCTTGTGGTGGAATTGGATTCATCGGGATCTTCTGACATCTTTACACTCCAATTCGTTCAATGCATCCGCAAGGTCATGGAAGCGATCATGGGCCTCAGACACTCCACCCGTCCTCTCGTTATCTACTACACCCCTCCTAAAAAAATCATAAAGATGAAATCAGGATTCCGTAAGACCGGCGAGGTTCCCGGCCGCTACCGTCCAGTTCCAGGCTGGAACCCAGCGAGCGAAGCGCGAATTTGCGCTCGACCTGTGTGCTCCTGTTCAAGTACGGCCACCGGGTTCAATCGGTAACGCGACGTGGAATACCGAACCTGTGCCTGGACGGCTGGTCACGCTAATCCTGCCGCCGTGAGCCTCGACAATGGTCCTGGCGACGGCGAGCCCGATCCCCATCCCGGGGACGCGGCGCCGGAATTCACTGCCGCGATAATGCTTCTCGAAGATCAGCGACTGCTCCACTTCATCGATACCCGGTCCCACATCGGCCACGCGAAGATGAACCGCACCATCACGCGATTCGCAGTGGACGGCGATCAGCGAACCCGGCGGCGAGAACTTGACGGCATTGTCCAGCAGTTGTCTGATCACTTCCTTGATCATCCGGAAGTCCATGACCACATGCGGCAGGTCGTCAGGGACCTGAACCTGGACGAGCCTTCGAGCCAGTCGTGGTCTCAGCTCTTCGAGCGCGGCCTGAATGGGCTCCCGCAGGTGGCGCGGGCCTCCGTCCATCTGCAAGATCCCCGCCTCCATGCGGGCGGTATCGCTGGCTTCCTCAACCTGTTTGATGAGCAAGTTGGTCTCTTCGCTGATGATGCTGAGAAGCTCGGAATCCGGCGACGAGGAACCCTGGAGCTGCGACAGCAGGTGTGTCACGGCGGCTTTGATAGAGGTCAACGGAGTCTTCATGTCGTGCGAGAGGGCATCCAGCACCGCGGCCTTCAGGTCCAGTCCCTGGCGCAGCGACTCGACCCTGACCCTCTCTTCCCGGATCCGTATCGCTTCCCGCTCCTCCGCCATCTTCCGTAATTCGGTGATGTCCCGGGCGATAATCGAGCCTCCCACGACTCTTCCAGCCGCGTCCCGGACCGGGGAGACGGTCAGCGCCACATCGATCATTCGCCCGTGCTTGGTGATCCGGCAGGTTTCAAGATTGGAAATGCTCTCTCCGCGGCGAAGCCTTTCGAAGATGTCCCGGACTTCGTCCTGCCGGTCCTTGGGCGCAAGAATGGAGACGTGTCGTCCGATGGCTTCCGCCTCCGTGTACCCGTAAATCCGTTCCGCGGCCTTGTTCCAGCTCTGTATAATCCCATAGAGGGTCTCGTGATAAACCGCATCCGTGGTCGATTCTACTATCGCCGCCAGACTGAGCCGGGCATCCTCGCTCCGCTTGCGCTCGCTCACATCACGAAGCGCGGCGGTGAAGTATCGGCGGCCGTCCCGAACTAACTCCCCGAAGGAGATTTCGAGCGGAATCTCGCGGCCGTCCCGATGCAGCCCCGGTAACTGCCTGCCCGCCCAGGGGATTCCTCCCTTCCCGGATTCCAGATACTGCTCGACACGGCTCCAGTAGCCCTTCCGCAGGCGCCCCGGCATGACCATGCTGAGATGACAGCCGACCATTTCACCGGCGGTGTAACCGAATGTCCTTTCGGCCGCGGTGTTGACGAAGGTCATTCGGCCAGCCTGATCGATCGTGATGATCGCGTCGGCCACGGTTTGGGCGACCAGGCGATGTAGTTCCTCGCTCTCCCTCAGTGCTTCGGTCGCATGCTGGCGTTCGGCCACTACCGCCGCCAGCGTGAGTCCCGCCATACCAATGATTGCCATGAAGCCCTGAAGCAGCATGAGTGCCTGGTCCTTCGGTCCCCTCGCGAAAGGACCCAGCTCCCCGAACGTCGCCCAAACAGCCATCCCGGACAGGAGCAGCGTGACGGTCGCTGCCTCTCGCCGGCCGAACCGTAGCGCCGACCAGCCGACGATAGGAAGGGAGAGAAAGGCCATCGAATGTTGGCCCGCACTGCTCAGCATCGTTCCGCGAAATGCGACCATGCCAACGAAAACCGTTACGAGCAGCACAAGCGCGGCTTCAAGTTTGTGCTCCCGCTTCCATCTCACAACTGGACTGGTCGCCCAGAGAACGACGACGGGCGCCACGATCAACGCGCCCATGGCGTCACCGAGCCACCACGTCAGCCAGAGCTGCCGGAAGTCCCCCCCAAGCGCCAGTCCTCCTAGCGTCAGGCTGGCAACGCCGATTGTCGCGCTGACCGCCGTGGCCAACAGACAAGCCAATAAGGCATAACTCAGGATGTCCTGCGCGCGTTCGAAGACTTGGCGGCCATGCGCGAACCGGTTGATCAGATACGCGCCCACGAGTCCTTCGATCGTGTTGCCGACCGCGATGGCCAGCGAGGTTGCGATCACACCGGACGTGGTGACATTTACAAGGAATGCCCCCAGCAGCAGCGCAGGCCAGACCCAGTATCCGAAGACGAGGCTCCCGGCGAGGGCTATCCCGGTAGCGGGCCAAACGGAGCTTGCGCTGGGATTGATGATGGCCAGGTTCAATCCCACTTTGCCCGCCGCGAAATAGGCCAGTCCCAGGAGGATGAGCACTAACCATCGAGGTAAGGATCGCGCAGTCATTTAAACGCCCGCAGGTTTGATCCGTGATCCTGCCGTGACAGCTATTCCTCGGGACGGGAACGTCGCCCCCGCCAAGGGTTTGAAGTTTCAACGCACTGACGGCACGGGCAATGAATGCGATCGGGTACGAGGCACTGTTTATCTCCCGTGCCCGCCAGCGTACACAGACGGGTAATCGGAGGCAGCTCCGGAACCCGTTCATCTTAATCCGACGGGTTCTTCGGAAGCAATTGGAGTACAGATTTCCGGTACGCCTCCCGACCTCGCGGACTGATCTCCGTTGAGCTGTTCGCACAATAATGGTTAGGGTGATTTCCCCCAATGTACCGGGTCATATGACGTTGGGGTTGCCCGCCGATCGTTCTCCACCTGGTCCTGTCACTCAGGAAGAGACCTGATACCTAGGGGTTGCAGGCACTGGGTCGAATTCGGTCCTCCGAGCACGCAACTTGCTATAAGGGCGCCAGGGAGAGCGCCGATGTCTAGAAAACTTGTTACTATTGATGGTAATGAGGCGGCAGCCTTCGTTGCCCACCAGGTCAGCGAGGTCATTGCGATTTACCCGATCACCCCTTCCTCGCCTATGGGGGAGTGGTCTGACCAGTGGTCCCTGGAGCGCAGAAAAAACATCTGGGGCACCATTCCGATGGTTGTCGAGATGCAGAGCGAGGGCGGCGCCGCCGGCGCGGTTCACGGCGCGATGCAGACGGGGGGGCTGACGACCACATTCACGTCGAGCCAGGGATTGTTATTGATGATCCCGAACATGTACCGGATCGCTGGAGAGCTGACTCCGACCGTGTTTCACGTCAGCGCGCGTTCGCTTGCGGCGGCGAGCCTGTCGATCTTTGCGGATCACAGCGATGTGATGGCCGTTCGGGCTACGGGATTCGCGATGCTGGCTTCTCACTCGGTACAGGAGGCGATGGACCTCGCCTTGATCTCTCATGCGGCGACCCTGGAGTCCCGGGTGCCGTTCATTCATTTCTTCGATGGTTTTCGGACCTCCCACGAGGTGATGAAAATCGAACAACTCGACGTGGAGGATTTCAGGGCGATGATCGACGATCGCATGGTGAGAGCGCACCGGGGGCGGGGCCTCTCACCCGATCGGCCCTGCATCCGCGGAACCGCACAGAACCCGGACGTCTACTT
>JACQTD010000289.1 GCA_016210985.1 Acidobacteriota bacterium | reverse complement strand
CTACGAACGTTTCCACAAGCCAGGGACGATACCCATATCGTCCCTCAAAGTCATTCCCCAGTCTACGCAGGCATGCGCCCAGTACGGTCGAGGCTAGATGGCGGCAACGCACACCAGGCCGGATCAAAAACCGGCTCAAATTCACCACCCGATGCAGATGTCCCTTCCGCAGGAGGTGGCTCCCTTTTTCTGAGTAAGTCATGAAGTCCTCAGAAAGTAGATCTCATGAGCTGGTCGGGCTCGGGAGAGCCCTCCCACAACTGATTTGGCTTACCCTACCCCTCGGTCTCTGGAGGGCCCCTCTATAAGTGCTGTTGCCTTAATTGATGCCAACATTTTAGGACACCACATCTGCCAGAGCAAGGTACTCCAGAAGTTCAAGGTCCCTTTCTTCACCCCTCCTGCCGCTCCCACCACTGAATCGGATAGGTTGGAAATGGACGTTTTCGGGTTCCTCTAAGCTCCTCACCGGCTTATATATCCCGACCCTTGGAAATTCCTTCGAAATCCCTTCGAAAAAGCTAAAGATTTTCCGGTACCGCTCAATCTCTAATCGGCGCGGCATGAGGACAAAGCGCCGAAAGACCATCACGATCGATACCGATCGGGAAGTGGTCATCCGCCAGTATCGCAATGCGACTAAGGCCTGGTGCAACGGGTGCGGCCGCCAGACAGCCATGCTCGCTGCCAAGGAGGCGGCCGCCCTAACCGGGGTGACGCAGCGCACGACCTGTCGTTGGGTGGAAGCGGGAAGACTTCACTTCACCGAAACCTCCGACGGCGGACTCCTCATCTGCCTGAAATCAATGTTGAAGGATGAACGATGCATGATGAACAGGGGCGTCGAGCCATGACTCTGATCCTTCTCATTCCTCGATCATCATTCCGAGTTCATCATTCCACAGCGGCTGATGAGCGTCAGCCGTCGCCTCAAAAAAGTTCGAAAATAGGAGGATACGATGTTTAGAGATCAAACTCTGCGTAGCTTCTCAAGATTTAAGCTTGGTATCGTTCTCGTCATAGGCACGCTGATGCTGGCGGGCCCAACGCCCTTTGGATCAACCCTCGCACAAGTCGGCACGGTGAAAGGTCACCAGAAGATCAGCGCCACGGAGGGCGGCTTCGCCGGTACGCTGGATGACACGGATCAGTTTGGCATCACCGTGGCGGCAGTGGGGGATCTGGACGGCGACGGCGTCACTGACCTGGCCGTCGGGGCACCGCAGGATGGTGACGGGGGATCAAACAGAGGCGCGGTGTGGCTGTTGTTCCTGCGCCGCTGAGCCTTGACCGATTCTGGTCTCTCCACTGCGATACATGTGGGAGGGCTCGATTCTGGTGGGAGGGCTCGATAATGTGGGAGGGCTCTCCTGAGCCTGAGGGGTAGGGTAGCTACCGCACCCCATCGCCCTGGAGGAGAGGGCCTCCCACGGAAGTGGAAGCCGGGTTGCTTGTGCTCTTTGGCTTTAGGCGTGCCGTATAGGCTAGAATGGCGGGTCGGGGCGGTTTGGGAATCGAGGGTAGGTAATTCGATTCCACTCGCCCCGACCACTGTTGGCGCCCATAGCTCAAGCGGATAGAGCACAAGCCTTCTAAGCTTGGGGTTGCAGGTTCGAGTCCTGCTGGGCGCACTCCCCGTTCGAGCCTGGGCTCGATCGGTCCCGAGCCTTGCCGACAGAAACAATGGACCTGACCCAATGGTATCCATATGACTGAACAGACCGATCTGCAATACCCTGTGGGAAAATTCGAACGACCCTCGGCGGTCACGTATGCCGTTCGTAAAGGCTTCATCCAGGAGATCGAAAGCGCCCCGCAAAAGCTGCGAGCCGCCGTGAAGGGGTTGGATGAAAAACAACTCGACACCCCGTACCGCGAAGGGGGATGGACGATCCGGCAGGTCGTCCACCATCTGCCCGACAGTCACATCAACGCTTATGTGCGGTTCAAGTTCGCCCTCACGGAGGACGAGCCGACCATCAAGGTGTATGATGAAGCGCGCTGGGCCGAACTCCCGGAAGCCAGGATCGGACCCATTGAACTTTCACTCTCCCTGCTCGAAGCCGTTCACCGGCGATGGGTCGCCGCCATCGAAACGCTGCCCGATGAGTTCTTCGATCGGGCTTTCATGCATCCCGAGATGGGACGGTTGAGCCTGAACGAGCAATTGGCCTTGTACGCCTGGCATGGCCGCCATCACATAGCGCACATCACCGGCCTGCGGGAACGCCAAGGCTGGAAATAACCAGTGGCTAATCGTACTGGCCTACGATGTGCACCTTCATCGTGTTGGAGAGACCGAGGCGTGGTATGTGACCCGCCAGCAGCACTACGCGTTCGCCCGCCGCCGCCAGTCCCCGTCCGGTCAGCAGCGCGTCGCAGGCGCGAAGCAACTCATCGGTCCGGGGTGGGAAGCGCAGCAGCAGCGGCTCGACGCCCCAGACGCCAGTCATCCTTCGTTCAACGACCTCATGCGGAGTCAGGGCGATGATACGCTGGCGCGGCCGTATGGAGGAAACGTGCCGGGGCATGTTGCCTTGCGCAGTAAAGACGACGATCAGCCGGGTGGACATCTCCTGCGATGCAAAGACGGCGGCTTCCGCCGTAGCCCGCCCATAAGATCCGGTCTGGCGTCCTTCCAGCCGTTCCATCAGGCGCGTCTGGCGCAAACCGGCCTCCTCAGTAGTCTCAATGATCCGCCCCATCGTGCGCACTGATTCAACCGGGAATTCGCCCACGGCCGTTTCTCCCGAGAGCATCACCGCATCCGTCCCATCCAGAATCGCATTGGCGACATCCGAGGCTTCCGCGCGCGTCGGCCGGAAGTTGTGGATCATGGACTGGAGCATCTGCGTCGCCGTAATCACCATCTTCTCGGCGCTGTTGGCCCGGCGTATGATCCGCTTCTGCGCTACGGGAACGCTCTCGACCGAAATCTCGACGCCGAGATCTCCCCGGGCCACCATCACGCCGTCGCTGACTTCGATGATCGCCTCCAGGTTCTCGAGCGCCTCCCCTTTCTCGATCTTGGCTATCAAGGGTATATCGGCTCCCGCTTTCCGGATCAGCTCCTTTACCCTCAAGCAATCCGCGGCCGTTCGAACGAACGAAAGACTGAGGTAATCGACCTGGGCCTCAATGCCGAAGGACAGGTCGATTTCGTCCTTCTCCGTCAGGCTGGGCACGGGAAGATCCGCTCCCGGCACATTGAAGCCCTTCTGCTCGTTCAGTTCGCCCCCATGAACGATGCGGCAACGAACGCCACCGGTCCCGGTCTCCACCACGACCAGCTCGATCATCCCGTCATCGATCAGGATGCGATGACCCGGACGCAGCGCGGTCAACAGGTCCGGCTGGCTGATCGATATCCGGCGTGCATCACCGGCGATCGGTTCCGCCGTAACGAACAGCTCGTTCCCGGCCTCGAGTCGAACCGGGCGCCCGCCCTGAAGTCGCCCGGTTCTCAACTTCGGCCCGCCGAGATCGACGAGAATGCCGATCGGCCTGCCCAGCGCATCACTCGCCTTGCGCACCTCCGCGATGACGCCTGAGTAACCCTCGGGCGTTCCATGAGACATGTTGAGGCGCACGACGTCGGTACCTGCCGCCAGCACTTCACGCAACCGATCGGGCTCCCTGCAGGCCGGACCGAAGGTGGAGACGATCTTGGCTCTGCGCTCAGCGGTCATGCGGCGGGCCGGGGGTCGAAGCCGGATACCAATAGCCGCTGGAGGGTTCGGTGGTCGCCACGGCTTCGTAGTCATGCTGCATAAGGTCGAGGTCCTTCTCGGTGAATCCCGGATACTGAATTCGCTGGTGATGCACGTTGAGGAGCGTGTCCTGAAAGGTCTGCTTGATGATCTGCAGGTCACGCATGCGGAGATTGCAGTTGTCGAGCTGACCGTCGGTAACGATGCTGTCAATCACCTTTCTCAGCATCCGATTGATGTGCTCGGCGGAAAAGTCCTTAAGCGAACGGGTGGCGGCCTCGGCGCTGTCGGCGAGCATCACGATGGCGGCTTCAATGCTCTGCGGTTTAGGGCCTGGATAGCGGAACTCGCTCTCGTTGAGGGTCTCTCCGGTGGCTTCCGCCAGCCGCTGGGCCTTGGCAAAAAAATAGTGCAACCGGCGGGTTCCGTGATGCTGCGGAATGAGGTCGATGATCTGTTGCGGCAAGCCGCTTTCGTGACCCAGGCGAATGCCCTCGGTCACGTGCATGGCGATCATGCGCACGCTCTCCCGGGGAGTAAGCAAATCGTGGTGATTGAACTGCTGGCGCTGATTCTCAACGTACATCTGTGGATCAACCAGTTTTCCGATGTCGTGATAGTAGCAGCCTATCCGCACCAGGAGCGAGTTGGCCCGCACCGCTTTCGCGGCGGCTTCGGCGAGCGTGGCCACGATGAACGAATGCTGGTACGTCCCCGGCGCCTCGATGGCTAGACGCTTCAGCAGCGGGAGATCGACATTCGAGAGCTCCAGCAACTTAACATCCGTGACGATGCCAAAGGCCGACTCGGTAATCGGCAGCGCGAACGATGCGACCGCGCCCGTCAGCAAGCCTCCGCCCAGTCCGCAGGCGGCATTGAACAAGACTGTGCTCAGCGTCATCGGCTCGAGGCTGAGCAGACTGAAGGCGAAGGTCGCCGCCACGTTGGTGAGGCCGACAATCAAGCCGGCACGAGTGATGGCATCTCTCCGCTGGTACCGGTTAACGCTGTAAATGGCGGCGACACTGCTGAGCGCCGTGTAGGCGGCAAAGGTCGGGCTGTCGCTCAACAGCAACACCATGAGGCTGGTGAGCAACGCGGTGACCAGCGCCGTGCGGGACTCCAGGAGAAGCGCCAGGATCAGGGCTCCGGTGCCAACGGGAATAGCAAACTGGTATCCGGCCGCGGTGTCATAATCGCCGAAGCGGTGCGCCAGGGCGGTGGAGATCTCGAGCCCCCAGCGCGCGATCAACAGCTGCATGGTTGCCGTGAATCCCGCCAGGAAGAAGATCTTCAGCGAGCTCAGGGAAAACACTTTGATCCGCAAGGCGAATCGCCAAAGGGCGAAGAAGAAGGCGCTGGCGACCAGGAGCAGGCCCGATAACCGGCTGAAGCTCCGATCCGTGGCGCGGAAGCTCTTGAGCTTCTCGATAGCGGAAAGGGCCCGGGGCGTGATCTGCTCCCCGCGGCGAACAATCATCTGCCGGGGATCATAGTGATTGCTGGCGGTGATATGCTGGGTTTGCCGGGCGTGCAGCTCAGCCGTCAAACCCTCCGCGAATTGCACGTTGGCTCGGACCAGGCCCTCCATGTACCTGCCGTAAGTCTGAAGCTCCGTGAGTTCAAGAGCCTTGCGCAACCCCGCCCGCGATTCCTCGAGCGGCAAGATGTCGGCGAAACGTACCACCGGGTAGGCCTCGATACCCGCCAGCGATACGGCCTCTTCAAGGAATACCGGGGGCAGCAACCGCACGGGTTGGCCTACACCGGCCACGACCGATGCCGAGGTGTCATCCGGTCTCACATACCTGCTCATCGCCCCGCGAAGGGCCGAGATCAGCAGCACCTCGATCTCCTCGGCGGTTCCTCCCAACGCCCAGTTGCGGGCTAACGCCTCGGTCAGTGGAAAGGGATAATCCGTGCCGTGCGCGCTTTCAACCAAACGCCGATAAGCAACCGTCGCGAGCTGGGCGGGCTGCGGCGCGCGAGTCCCCAACGCCGTCTCCAACTGGTTAAGAAACCGGGTGCGACCGGCGGCGAAATCCCCGCGAAGCAGATGAGTAGCCTCTTCCTGACGGCCGGGGTAGTAAATGAAGACCTGCGGCACCTTCGCCGACTCATCCTCACGGAGCCGAGTCGTCCGCTCGGGATCGATCACCGTCAATTCGACCGGCGTGATGATGTCGGTCTTGGCCACATCACCCACTTTGTAGCTGGCCATGGTTCCCAACGGGAATCGGGAGATGATCAGCGAACAGGAGACGATGAAGAAGGCGAGCGTGATCCCAAGCCTGAGCTGCAGGGGAACGCGGGACGTCCATTCTTCGATCCGCCGGGCGATGGAACGGGTGACCGACTCCTTCCGCGCGGGATGCTCCATGATCTACCCCGTCAGCTCCAGGTGGTGAGCTTCGTTCGTCTGAGCTTTGGCCGGGAGCAACCGCTCGATCCGGTTGAGGAGCGCGCCCACCGTCGAAGGATCCTCGGCCGAGACCGAGATCGCGTCATATTTCCGGCACAGAACCGGCCGCAGATCCGCTTCGATCAGATCCTGCTTGTTGAGGACGAGCACCACGGGGATGCGGTCGAGTTGAAGATCCGACAAAGCCTCCGTCACCGCCGCGATATGATCATCCATTTGAGGGTGACTGGCATCGACCAGATGCACAATCAAGTCCGAGTCGGCGATCTCCTCCAGGGTCGCACGGAAAGCCGCCTTCAGGTCCGGCGGCAGATCTCGGATGAATCCGACCGTATCCGAAATGATGACATCCCGCTCGCGCGGCAGGCGAAGCCGCCGACTGGTAGGATCGAGCGTGGCGAACATCCGCGCTTCGGCGAGAACGCCGGCGCGGGTGAGGGTGTTCAACAGCGTCGATTTACCCGCATTGGTGTATCCGACGATGGAGACGACAGGCAGCTGGTGGCGCCGGCGTTGCGCTCTTCGCTGTTCCCGCTGCTTGCGAAACTGGTCGATCTGCGACTCGAGATGGTCGATGCGCGCTCGCACCCTCCGGCGATCGACCTCCAACTTGGTCTCACCCGGTCCACGTGCCCCGATGCCGCCGGTCAATCGCGAGAGTCCGGTGTCCGCCTCCGTCAGCCGTGGCAGTAGATATCGGAGCTGGGCCAGCTCGACCTGCAGCTTGCCCTCGCGGCTCAGGGCGCGCTGGGCGAAGATGTCGAGAATGAGCTGGGTGCGGTCGATCACTTTCAGATCGGTCGCCTTCTGAATAGCCCTCAGCTGTCCGGGCTGGAGATTCCTGTCAAAGACGATCATATCGGCGCCGAGTTGCAGGGCGCGGATAATCAGTTCCTGCATCTTTCCCCTGCCGATGAGGTACTTCGGATCCAACTCCCGGCGGAGCTGGCAGACGGCATCGAGCGCCACCAGGCCTGAGGAGTCCGCGAGTTGCTTCAGTTCCACGAGTGATTCCTCGGCGTCGAGTTTCGAGCCCGTGCTGATGCTCACCAGAATGGCCCGCTCTCTCCGGTCGTCGCGGTGGGCGGGCTTCCGGCGACGCGCGAGTTCCTCCTCGAGCG
>JACQTD010000291.1 GCA_016210985.1 Acidobacteriota bacterium | reverse complement strand
CCGAACCCGCAGGGAAGGACGCTGAAGCGCCCTATGGAGCGCAGGAGAGGCGTGGAAACTCAGGCCGCCGCGGTACCGGCCCCACAGGGACCGGCCTATTTGCCCTCCGGGTAAGCCGTGTGAACACGGCTGAGGCTGGGACGCCGTCCCTGCGGTGGTTAGTGATTCACTTGGCTTCCACTTGCAAAATGTAGAAACTCCAGGACACGCTGGAAGCGTGGGTTCTCAGGGGGGAAGAGGATGATCCGGGCTAGTAACCGCCCGGCATTCCGCCCGGCATGGATGGCATGTCGTCTTTCTCTTCCTTCAAATCAGCGATCAGGGCTTCGGTTGTCACCATCAGCGAGGCGATGGAAGCGGCATTCTGCAGCGCGATCCGGCTCACTTTAGCAGGATCGATGACGCCCGCCTTTACCAGGTCCTCAAACACGGCCGTCGCGGCGTTATAGCCGAAGTTCTCCGACTTCTCGCTCTTTACGCGCTCGACGACCACCGCGCCCTCCACGCCGGCATTCTGTGCGATCATCCGGATGGGTTCTTCCAGCGCCCGGCGCACGAGACTGACGCCGGTCTGCTCGTCGCCGTCCTCCAGCGTGAACTTCTCCAGCGCCTTCTGAGCGCGGATATAGGCGACGCCGCCGCCGGGAACAATACCTTCCTCAATCGCGGCTCGCGTCGCGTGCATGGCATCCTCCACCCGTGCCTTGCGCTCTTTCAGTTCCGTCTCGGTAGCGGCTCCGACCTTGATCACGGCCACCCCGCCGATCAGTTTGGCCAGGCGCTCCTGCAGCTTTTCCCGATCATAATCGGACGTGGTCTCTTCAACCTGCGCCCGGATCTGCCGCACCCGGCCTTCGATTTCACTCGATTTGCCGGCCCCTTCCACGATCGTGGTGTTGTCCTTGTCGACCACGACCTTCTTGGCGCGGCCCAGGTCCTTGAGCGTGATGCTCTCGAGCTTGATTCCCAGCTCCTCGGCGATCACCTTGCCGCCGGTCAGGGTGGCGATATCCTCGAGCATCGCCTTCCTTCGATCGCCGAATCCCGGGGCCTTTACCGCACAGACCTGCAGCGTTCCCCGGATCTTATTGACGACCAGCGTCGCCAGCGCCTCGCCTTCGACGTCCTCGGCGATGATGATGAAGGGCCGCCCCTGCCGCGCCACCTGTTCGAGGATGGGCAGGAGATCTTTCATCGCGCTGATCTTCTTGTCGTACAGGAGGAGGTAGGAATCCTCATGCACCACTTCCATCCGTTCGGGGTCGGTGACGAAGTAAGGCGAAAGAAATCCGCGATCGAACTGCATCCCTTCGACCACTTCCAGCGTGGTCTCCAGGGACTTCGATTCCTCCACGGTGATAACGCCGTCTTTCCCCACTTTCTTCATAGCCTCCGCGATCAGGTTGCCGATGGCGGCATCGCCATTCGCCGAAATCGTTCCGACGCTGGCGATGGCGTCACCCTTCACCGGCTTGGAGAGGCGCTCGATTTCCTGAACGACGCGCTCCACCGCCCGATCGATGCCGCGCTTCAAGGCCATCGGATTCGCGCCCGCGGCCACGTTCTTTACGCCTTCGCGGAAGATGGCCTGCGCCAGGACCGTAGCCGTCGTCGTACCGTCGCCGGCAATATCCGACGTCTTCGAAGCCACCTCCCGAACCATTTGGGCGCCGGCGTTCTCCAGCCCATCCTGCAACTCGACTTCCTTGGCTACCGTCACCCCGTCCTTGGTGATGGTCGGAGAGCCGAATTTCTTTTCGAGAATCACGTTCCGACCCTTGGGCCCGAGCGTGACCTTAACCACGTCCGCGAGTTTGTTGACACCCCGTAGGATCGCCTGGCGGGAATCCTCGCCATGAATAATCTGTTTGGCCATGTAGGTTCACCCTTTTTTGGAGGTTTGAATGACACCGAGGATCTCGCTCTCTCGGAGAATAAGCAATTCTTCATGATCCAGCTTGATTTCGCTGCCGGAATACTTATCAAACAATACCCGATCGCCGGGATGGACTTCGGGGGCAATGCGCGAGCCGTCATCGAGCAACCGGCCTTTCCCCACTGCGATGACCTCTCCCTGCTGTGGTTTCTCCTTGGCCGAATCGGGAATGATGATTCCGCCGCGGGCCGTCTCCTGCTCCTCCAACCGCTTGATGAGAATCCGATCGTGCAGCGGTCGAATGGTTTTGGCCATACCTATAGTCTCCTTTTTAGAATTAGCACTCTACCCACCAAAGTGCTAATACTAGGCGACGGGCTCCGAAGGTGTCAAACCATCGGCCCGGAAGAAGGAGAGTACATTCTCACCCTGGCGGAGCTGGCGGAAGGACTTGAGCACGCCGTAGACCGAAGCGAGTTCGCGCCGGTGATGGTGCATGACGATCACCTGGCCGCCTTCGGCCAGCACGTCCCCTCTCCCCAGCCGGGCCATGACCGGCTCGTAGATCGTGGACGCATAGGGGGGATCGAAGAAGACGAAGTCAAAGCAGGACGAGCGATTCGAGAGTTCCTCCACGGCCGCCAGGGCGTCGGAGGCGAGCACCTCGAAGCCCCGGTCGATTGCGCACTGCTGCAGGTTCTCCCGGATAGATTTCAACGCCGGTGCCGACCGCTCGACCATGACGGTGGCGCCGGCGCCGCGACTGATCGCCTCGATGCCCATGGCGCCAGAACCGGCGCAGAGGTCCAGGACCGAGGAGCCGCCCAGCCTGAACTGGATGACGTTGAAGACGGCCTCCTTCAACCTGTCGGGCGCGGGTCTCACCTCGAGACCGGGTGGCGCGGTGAGCCTGCGCCCCTTGTATGTGCCGGCAATCACCCGCATCCGTCAGTTCCTCACTGGCCGAACATCCTCCGCCCGGCGGCGGTCTGGGTCCCGAAGCTGCCGATGCCGTTCAGTGTGAACACGAAGGTAATCCGGTTTTCACTACGGAGACCGACCTTGAATATGGTGTTCTGGATCTGGATGCTCCCGCAGCAGAATCCATAGCCGATTCTACCGCTCGAAGTGATCAGGTGCACCGGCGACGCGGATGGCGAAGCGGCCTGGGCCTTGAAATCGTAGGCGAGGTCGAATCCGCCGAAGAACCCCTTCTCCCGGTTCCCCACGAACAGGGAGCTTTGGAGGAAACTCCCGGGGAACGTTCCCGATTCCAGACCTCCCTGGGGCAGCAGCAGGCGACGGGTGTAGAACCAGGTCTGGGAGAAACTGATGATACGGTGGTCGAGGCCGGCAGAAAGGCGGGTGTTCCGCACGATGCCCGCGCGGGTGTCGAAATCGACCCGGAGGTCGGCGAAGAGCGAAGTTCGGGGCCTCGCGGTCACCGCCAGTACCAGCGGCGAGAACCGGCGGGCGCTGCCTCCGAAGGAGAAGCCCGAAAGCGAATAGATGGGAAAAAACTGATTTCGGTCTCCCGGAACCAATGCACCTCCGAAGGTGGGATCGAAAAAATACTTCTGGCTGAGGCGAACTGAAAGCCATTCATGCGGCTGCGATGCGCCGCCCTCATCCGACGGGCGTTGGGTGAAGAAACGGTTCGTGATTCCATACTCGAGCTCATGGGTGTTCGCGACCGTGTCCTTCTCATCGAAGCGGATAATGCGGGCAAAATCACCCTCGATTCCGGCTATGCGCCTCCAAATCACCGAGGGCTCAATCAGGTGTTTGAACCGCTGGCTTCCGTCACGGCGGCGGAAGACCCGCTCGAAACCCGGAGAGCGGAACTCGACGGCCGCTTCCAGGTAGCGGCGGGTAATGCTCTCCCCGAGAATTCGAGTACGGTCGAGGGGATCGGCGCTGTCGGAATAGAAAGTCGAGCGCAAGGCAAGGCTCGGCGTCAGCGCAAAGCCGCCGCCCAGCACGAGGGGCATGGTCACGCGCGGAGCGAGGTCGAGCCGCTGGACGATCGAAGGCGTGGCGAGCGTAGATTCCGTCCGCCGCAACCCGTCCATCGAGGCATCAAAATCGAAGTAGAGCGGCCAGCGCCGGGACCACCGCCGGGGTCTGCCCGAAATCCCGAAAGACGGGAGTTGCCTGATGGTAACCTGCGTCTGCGGAAGAAAGACATTGCGGGACTGAAGCAGAAAGTTGAAGCTGTAACTTGCAAGATTGTTGTTCAGATAGATCTGAGTTCGTTCTTCCGGCGATATCGCCTGCTGAAAACTGTCCGAGAAGACCTGCCGGAATGCGAAATTGCTCACGACATTCACGTCGGCGGAGGCCACAAAACCGCCGGGGAGGTACTGGACAGCGTCGAAATAGAGGGCCGATCCACCCTGTTTCGGTCCGGGCTCGCCGAAGATGCGATCGAAGACCGTGAAGAAACCGGCGTTGAATCTCGAACGCTCCCCGGTTCGGGATCGAAAATCGAGTCCGGCGCCGATTCCGCGTTCGGTGTAGCCGTCGACCCGCAGCAGTACATCGGCGCTCTGTCCCAGTGTTTGATAATAAGGAATGTTGATCGAACGGCCTCGAACATTGGAATTCCCAAGCGTGGGAAGCAGGAATCCCGAAGACCGCCCTCGCTTGGCCACCGGCACCGATGCATAGGGAAGCCAGATTACGGGGATCTTCCTGACGAAAAAGACCGGCGCCCGGAGCCGCACCCGTTCGTTCAGCGTCAATTCCATGCTGCGCGTGCCGAAACTCCAGGGAGGGACGGTCTGTTCACAGGCCGTGATCATGCCGTCCTCGATCAGATAAGTGTTGATGCCGGTGCGCGCCACCTTGCGGGCTTCGAAAAAGAGCGTCACCCCGTCCGGGGTACGGTCGGTGTAACCCATGGCATCCCAGATCGTGCCGCGACGCGTTCGAAGATTGAATTCCGCCCTGCTGCCGGTGATCCGCTGTCCCTCCTGGTCATAAACGACATTTCCGACCGCCTCGACCTCACTGGTGGCGTCGTTCAGAGTGAGCCGGTCGCACTGAAGCCGAAACTTCCCGAAATGGACATCGACGTAGCCCTCGTAGATGAGCGACTGCCCCTCGGTGCCGGAAGCCCGGTCGGCCAGGATAACCACGTCTTCACCAGGTTTCCCTGCACGGCGGCGAACCTGGGGGGAAAAATCTGACTGAGATACCGCGCGACCGAGATCGATCTGCGCCCCCGTTACCGCGGAGGGCGTCTGGGCTGGAGCGGGAGCAACCCGGAGGAGCAAAGCAAACGCGGCTGGAACTGCAATTCGGGCGAAGCCCATCGAGACGGCTCTCTCCGGCGAAAACCATCCGGCGGCGCACCATAGCACGCGGTCAACCGAGGGGGCAAGAAACACCCATGGTATAATGATCTAGCAGATGGATGGCGAAGGAATTCTGCGTAATCGGCTGACGGCTCTCGTCCCCCGCGCCACGTTGCTCTGGCTGATCATTCTCACCGCGCTGGCCGGGGGCGCCTCGGGTCTTTTCGTCGCTCTGGCTCTCGACAACTCGGAATATGCACTGATTGTCGCGCAGCTCAGCGACTATCGGGCGAGTGTCCTGACGCGGGTCTACGCCGATGACGACCGCACCGTGATCGGAGAGTTTTACCTGGAGCGGCGGATTCCGGTGACGCTCGAAGAGATCACGCCACAGATGCGTCAGGCGTTCATCGCCGTGGAGGACGCCCGATTTTATGAACACTACGGTCTGGATCCCATCCGAATCGTCGGCGCTTTTCTGACAAATCTCCGAGAGGGCCGGACGGCGGAAGGCGGATCGACGATCACCCAACAACTGACCAAGCAGTTGTTTCTCACGCCCGAGCGGACTTACTCGCGGAAGATCAAGGAAATCCTGCTGGCGCTCCTGGTCGAACGGTATTACACCAAGGAACAGATTCTTGAGCTCTATTGCAACCAGATCTACCTGGGCGGGAATGCCTATGGGGTAGAGGCCGCGTCGCAGTATTACTTCAGCAAGTCGGCCAAGGATCTGGCCATCGAAGAGTGCGCGATGCTCGCGGCGCTCCCGAAGGGGCCTCAGAATTACAGTCCGGTCCTGCATCCTCGGGCGGCTCTGCAGCGACGGAACCGCGTGCTGCAGGGGATGATCGACGAAGGCTACATCACCGAAGCCGAAGGAAAGTCGGCGATGGAGCGGTCGATCCGGTTAAGCCAGGGAGGACGCATCGACAATATTCGCTCGCCGTTCGCGTACCTCGTGGAAGAAGTCCGACAGCAGATGGAAAACCGATACGGCACGCGCACCACGCATACCGGAGGATTGCGCATCACGACCACGCTCGATGCCGGGGCCCAGATCGCGGCGGCGCGGGCGGTGCGGGTCGGCCTGCACGCCTATGACCGCCGACACGGCTGGCGGGGCGGACTGGAGAATATTCTGGACCAGCGTAGGGATCTTCAGCGCTATCGCCACCCGGACTGGGAAGGCCTCTTCGAGCCGAAAGAGTATTACACCGGCCTGGTCATGAGCGTGGACGATCGCCAGGCCACGGTACGGTTTGGATCCTATAAGGCCACGGTCACGCCCAAGGACGCGGCCTGGGGCCGGCCGCTACGAAGCCTGGTACGGCCCGGGGACTTGACGATCTTCCAGGTTCAATCCGTGAACGATGCCCAGCGTCAATTGTCGGTCAAACTGCTCCAGCGCCCGGCTATTCAGGGCGCCCTGGTCGCCCTCGACGTGACCACGGGTGAAATCAAGGCGATGGTCGGCGGCTATGATTTCAACACCTCCAAGTTCAACCATGCGACCCAGGGCGAACGGCAGACGGGATCGGTGTTCAAGCCATTCATCTACGCGGCGGCGGTGGAGTATGGGATCCGGCCTGAGGATATCGTGCTCGATACGCCCTTCGAACGGGGATCTTACAAACCCTCCAATTACGACGGCACCTTCAAAGGCCCGATCACCGTGGCTACTGCGCTTGCGCTTTCGAGAAACATTCCGGCGATCCGGACCCTTGACCATGTGGGCATAGCACGGACGGCCAGGATGGTCGACCGGCTCGGTTTGCCTAACCCCATGGCGCCCTTCCTCCCCTCCGCGCTCGGAGCCACAGAGGAACCGCTGCTCGATATGGTTTCGGCGTATAGCGTATTTGCTCAAGGCGGAAGGCGGGCTCACCCGCATTTCATCCGCAAGGTGGTCGACCGGGACGGCAGGGAACTCGAGCACTGGGAGGACCCCAAACCCGAAACGGTGATTTCCGCCTACGTCGCTTCGACGATGGTTGAATTGATGAAGGGGAGTGTGCAGTCGGGCACGTCGACCGCGATCCGTGGACATCGCGACTTCGATGCCTGGGAGATCGCGGGGAAGACCGGAACCGTCAATGACTTCACCGACGCCTGGTTCATCGGCTACACCCCGCTGACGTGCACCGGGGTCTGGATCGGGTACGACGAGAAGAAATCGTTGGGTAACCGGGAGACGGGCGCCGTGGCCGCCTTGCCGGTCTGGATCGACTTCATGAAGGCTTACGTGAAGGGAAAGAAGCCGAAGCGGTTTCCAGATCCGAAGGAGATGCCGGAGGAGCTGGTCAAAGCCCGCGAGGAACGCGGGCTGGGTTTCGCTCCGGACGTGCCCCCCGACAGTTTTTCGCTTCCCATTCCCGAAGCCGCTTCGGATGTGAATCCATTGGCGGCCGATCCGGGTTCGCGTACTCACGGCGGATCGCCGAGCAGGCTTTCCGAGGCGCTGCTACCGAAGAAACTGCCAATTCCCCCCAAGCCCGAATCCGAGCCGGAACGGAAAAAGCCAAGGCCCGGCAGGAATGGATAACGGTTTGTAGTTCCGCCTATAAGGCGGGCCTTGCCGGGGCAAAACTTCCGCCTGAAAGCGAGACTACAAACCTTTGGGCTAGGAGTTAGAAACGCGCTCCATCAACATGCGGCCGGCGGTCCTGGCCAGATAGAGGATCTGTCGCAAATCGATCGTCCCGTCCTTCCCATGGAGAAGTTTCTCGACCAGGGCGTTCCCAAGATTTCGCGCTTCCCGTTTGAAGAGAAAACTTCTGGCGAAGGGCCTGGCGGTCTCAACGAACTTGAAGTCCGGGTCGATGGCCACGCCGATGCCTTCAAGTTCGAGCAGCGTGCGAATCATATAGGTGAAGCGGGCAGGCACCCGGAAATGATACTCGTAGACGACATCGGCGAGTTCGTAGGTGAGTTCCTTGAACCGGATTTCGCTCAACTTGAGTCCGAGATAGGATCGGAAGACCTGCTGGACGATTGGCCGGATCGACCTGCGATCGACATTGCCCGAAATGAAGCCAAGCCCGATCAAATCCTCCACCAGGCCCTCCACGTCACGATTGAGGATGTGAAAGAAGGCATCGATCATCCGTCCCTGCAACTCGGCATCGATGCGGCCAGCCATGCCGAAATCGAAGAAGGCTAAGCGTCCGTCGGGCATCACCCGGAGATTCCCCGGGTGCGGATCGGCGTGAAAGAAGCCGTCCTCCAACATCTGCTTCAGGTAGGTCCTGGCCAATAGTCGATTGACCTGCGCCCCGCTCATGTGAATCCGGCTGAGATGGTCAAGGTCCGTGACCTTCCAGCCGTGAATGAACTCCATCGTCAGCACGCGCGGCGTGACCAGATCCCAATAGATTCTCGGAACGTGCACCTCGTTCCACGACTTGAACTGTTCGCGGAACTGTTCTGCGTGGCCGGCCTCCTTCACGTAGTCCATCTCTTCGATGATGGTACTCGCGAACTCGTCGAGCACGCCGGACCAATCGACTCCTCGAAAAAGCTTGGGATACCGGTGCAACGCCCGGACGATTCGCTTGAGGATGCGCAGGTCGAACGCAATGATCTCGCGCAGGCGTGGACGCTGGATCTTTACCGCCACCTCCTCTCCGCCGGGAAGCGTGGCGAAGTAGACCTGCCCGAGACTGGCGGCGGCGATGGGCCGGGATCCGATCGAACTGAAGAGCTTTCCTGCCGGGGCACCGAGTTCATGCTCGAGGATGCTCATCGCCTGGGCATGGTCGAAGGGAGGCACCTCATCCAGTAACTTCGAGAGTTCCTTCACGTACGCAAGCGGGAGGAGATCGGCGCGGGTGGCAATCGCCTGACCGATTTTGATGAAGGTCGGCCCGAGCCTTAACAGCCGCTTCTTGAGCCAGACCGCCTGCCATCGCTGCCGCTCCTCCTTCTTTTTTCCCTTCTGTTCGAAGAACCGCGTGGCGACCAGCCGCAGGAGGGGACGAAACCAGCCCCGCACCTTGACGCGATCGGTGGAGGCAAGGAGGTCGAGGTAGAGGTGGAGCCCGAAGAGGGAAGCCACCATGATGATCTCGAGGCTTCGCAACCAGCCGCGCAATCCCAGTTGCGCCGGCCGACCCGACAGCGGTGGCGCCGGTGCATGATCTTTCAAGTCCGGATCAATCCGGCCGGCGGCCGGCGGGTTCGTTTTGCTCCTTTCGACTTCCATCACTACGCGGACGTACGCCCGCGGACCGGGATCAGTTCCCGGGCGCTAAAAAAGGGTTACCCGGATTTTCAAGAACCTGCCGGGATTCTGCCTGAAATCATACAGGAGCCGGACCAGTTCCGAGGTCGCTTGATTAAGGTTATCGTAAAGTTTCCTGTCGTGCAGGATGGCCCCGGCGGTTCCTTCACCCCGATCGAGGCGACCGGTGATATTCTTGAGATTCGTGACCGTCACCGCGGTTTCATCATGGAGTCGGGGATCGTTGACCAGCTTTCCGATCGTTCCCTCACCCGATTCGATCTTGGCGGAAACCGTCTCGATCCGCCCCGCGACCCGGTTGAGCCGGTCGGAGGCCTGACTGAGCCGGTCGTAGAGTTCCGGCTCGTGGATGAGCCGGGAAAGCGTTCCCGGGCCCTCTTCGATGGCTTTTGAAACGCTCTCCAGGCGTTGCACGAGCTTTCGCGCGTCCTCGTAAAGGCCGGGATCATTAATGATCCTGCCGGCCGTCCCATCCCCGGCCCTCACCCGCTCGAGCAGGTCCCGTGCTGCCAGCACCGCGCTGTCGAGATCCTGATAGACCCGCGGATTGTTAATGAGCTGGCCAAGCGTGCCTTTGCCCTCGTTGATCTTGTTGGTCACCGACTTGAGCTGCTCGAGCGTGTCGGCGAGATTTCCGATAAGCGGATCGACGCCGGAGATGATTTTCCGAATGTTGCCGGTTTCGGAGCTGCGTAGCAGCCCTCCCGACTCCAGTGGGGTTCCGTTTTTCGTCCCCGGGCTGATCTCCACGACTTTGTCACCCAGCAATCCGATCGATCCGAGAGTGGCGAGACTGTCGGATCGGATCCGATCCCGGGCGGCCTTCGGGTCGACCGACATCAGAATCTCGACGGTATTCTGATCCCCCGGCGTGGCCGGTATTTCGCCGAATTTGACGCTGTCCACCTTCCCGACGGTGACGCCTGCGAGCCGAACTTCATTTCCCGGGGAGAGTCCGTCGACTTCCGAGACCCGGGTCCTCACGATGAAGCGTTTTTCGAAGGGTTTCAACTCGCCGGAGGCGGACAGAATCAGTACGAACAGGAGAATCAGACTGCCGAGCACCAGCAATCCGACCCTCAAGTCCGCAAGACTCAGTTTCTTCGTGCTGGGCATGTGCTGCTCCTCCTGTTGCCGTTCACAGTGCCGGCCGGTCGATACGGCGCGTCACGGCGTTATTATCGCCCGGGAGGCAGTAGCGTTTGAAGTGCCTTAGTAATGAAAAAGTCGACGACCAGGATCAGAATCGATGATACCACCACCGATTGCGTGGTCGATCGGCCGACGCCCACCGTGCCCCCGGAGGTTCGGAGTCCTGTCCTGCATCCAACGACGGCGACAATCAACGCAAACGATACCGCCTTGATGAGACTGCCGAGAAGATCATTGGTTCTGAACGCTTCCTTGGCCGAGCTCAGGTAGACCGAGGTCGTCAATCCCAGCAGGGTTCTGGACGTAAGCAGCCCGCCCACCGTGCCTACACCGATGCAGACCACCGTAAGCGCCGGCACCATGACGAGCAATGCCACCATCCGGGGCGCCACCAGCTTCCTCACCGGATCGGTTCCGAGGGCTCGCATGGCATCGATCTGTTCGCTGACGAGCATGGATCCGAGCTCGGCGGCGATGCCCGATCCCACCCGACCCGCGATCATGAGCGCAGTCAGCACTGGCCCGAGTTCGCGTACAAGCGAGGAGGAGACCAGCCGGCCGGAATACCCTTTGGCGCCGAAGGAGGAGAGCGTAGAACCCGTCTGGAGCGCCAGCACGCCGCCGGTGAAGAACCCCGTCAGCAGAATGATGACCAGGCTCCCGACGCCGATCGCGTCCATCTGTAAGATGATTTCTCTGAAGTATCTCGGTCGGGAGAATAAAGAGCGGAGCGAGCGGCCGACCAGCAGGGTGCTTTCCTGCAGCTCGAAAAGGGCCAGTTTGAGAAAGTTCATTCGCGCCGACTTCCACGACTTCGAAGCCGGGCGTTACTATCCCCGATTCATCCCGGCCCGTCAAGCGCGCCCCCGCCCGGGTGGAGCTCAAGCGTTTCTAGGGGGGCGTTTCGTTCATTCTTGCGGGGTTCTGCATCCTTTCCTGCAAAGCTCGCTCGCTCCGATTGAGCTGGCGGCGCAGGGCGTTGACATGCGCCTGCTCTGCCAGAAGATCCCGGATCTGGCTCAGCTGCTCCGGAGTCAGGATGGCGCGAAAGTCCAGTTCCATCCTGATCTCGAGTTGGAAAATCTGTGCCTGAATCTCCCGCATAGAGGCGGTCAGTTCCTCCACCGCTCGCGAATCGACGCTGGCGGCGTAGAGTGCCTGGTCGCGGGCGTCCCGTTTCTCCTCCAACGATTCCCTCAGAACCCCCATCCTTCCTTGCATCGTCCGCAGCAAGCCCCGGATTCTAGGCGCCTGATCCGGCGTCAGGTTGAGCATGCGAAGAATCTGCAATCTCGTGGCGATGAGCTGATCCCGCGTCAGCGCGGGATTGCGCGCCTCGCCCCGCTGTTCCTGGCGCGCCTCGTTTCCCGGTCGCGATGCCCCCGGACGCAATGGAGCCAATTTCCCTCGTGTGACACCCGCCTGTCCAAGCGTCGGCGGCGCGAGTCCATGAACCATCAGGAGACCAAGGATGCCGACCTGGGCGGCCGCCCTGGCAAATCTGCTCGATATTCTGAATCTCATCGGAATTTCCTTAATTACTGGTCCCGTTCTCCTGCTCAAGGAAAAGGCTGGCGAAGGTGGGACGGCTCCTGCGATCGATCTCATCATACATCGTCAACAGGCTCTGGTGCTGCTCCCGCCGCATGGCTCCGGCGACCTCGGCGAGTTGGCGACGATGATCGGACTCCAGCTTCTCCGTCAAGACAGCGAGATTTGCCTCCATTTCGACCTGATGCCTCGCCCGGTCCCGGGCGACGGCCGCGTCGATCCACTCCTGGACCTGCTCCGCCGTCGGGCCTGAAGGACGGCTGTCGCTGCCGGAGACGATCGGGGCGGGGCGGAGGCCGGCCTGTATCTGGAAGCCGGAGACGCCGCCGGAACTGATCCTGATGTTGCTCACGGCCATCAGGAGAACGGCCGCGGCGCCGACCGCGCCGATCCTCATCCACAAGGGCATGGCGCGGAGCAGTTGCCGGAAGCTCTGCGCCAACGTCGGCTGCAACCGGAGCAGCAAATGAGGCGACTCCTCGATTGTCCAATCGTTCAGGGAGCTGCGTACCTGCCTGAAATCCTTCAGGTCCCTGCCGCACTCGCCGCAGGTCTGGAGGTGGAGTTCGAAGCCTGATCGCTGATCCGGGGTCAGCTCATCGTAGAGATAGCTGATCAGTTCCGGCCGGCATGACTCCGGAGAGCCTTGATTCCCATGCTTGTCCATAATTAACACCTCGCCACCCGTCCTACAGGGCCCCGCGCATGCCGGCCAGCCGCTTTCGCAGCTGGTCGAGACCCGCGTAGAGTCTTGTTTTAGCTGTACTCACGGGGATATTCAATATTTCGGCAATTTCGTTAAACGTAAGATCCTCGTATTCCTTCATGATGATGACCAGTCGCATCTCCGCGGGCAGCGCGCGAAGCGCGGCGCGAACCCTGCGTACCGCCTGCGTCGATTCGATCCTCCCGAGAACCGCATCCTCCACCTGAATGGCGGAAGTCTCCTCGAGTGGAAGCATTCCACCGCCCCGGTCCCGAAGTCGGTTATGGCAACAATTTAGCGCAATCCGGTACAGCCAGGAAGAGAAGCGGGCTTCGCCCCGAAACTTAGGCAGATTCCTGAAGACCGTAAGGAACACTTCCTGGGAGACATCCCGCGCGTCTTCGGCATGTCCAAGCATCCGTAGCGCCAGACCATACACTTTTCGCTCCCATCGCTGGACCAGCAGACCGAAGGCCTCCACCTCGCCTTCCACCGTCATTTGAACGATCTGCTCATCGGTCATGGCCAGCGCGCGCCCCGGCGGGAGTGCCATTCATCCCGTTCTTTGGAGTTCATAATGCCGGAAAAAGTCTGAAAATGTAAACGCTTAGGGCTGCAATGATCCCGGGTCTGGGGTATGATTATGGATCTGGAGAATTGAGCATAATGCCCTCCCTTTTTCGAGTTGCCGCGCTCCTCGTCCTGGCTTTGCCTTCAACCCTTCCTCGCCTCCTCGCCGAAGGGGGGTCCCTGCTGCCTCCGGCCGCGCTGATGGAATCGGTCCAGCCGAAGGACTTGCGGGCCCACGCGGAGCTACTGGCCTCAACCGAACTCGGCGGCAGGCACACGATCAGCCCGTCCAGCGCGGTAGCCGCCCGATATCTGGCCTCGAGACTCCGCAGTTACGGGTTCAAAGGAGGCGGCGACGGTGGTGAGTTCCTTCAGCGGTTCACGCTTCTGGATTCCCAGGACCTCCAGGGGACGGCAACGCTAAGCCTGCCGAGGGAAACCGAACCAGCGGTCTTTGACACCGAGAGCGACCTCTATCTCTTCCCGGACGGTCCGGCGGCCAAGCTCGAGGCGGAGGCCGTCTTTGCGGGCCATGGCATCACCGCGCCCGACGGCAGCCATGATGACTACCGGCAACTGGACGTGAAGGGGAAGGTCGTCGTGGTTGTGCCCGGAGCTCCGGGCGGGGGGAGCGGTCAGCCCTGGGCCTCACCGAAGTCGATCACGGCAGAGAACAAAGCGCGAATCGCCGCCGAACGCGGCGCGGTCGCCCTGCTGGTTCTCGGCGAGAGTCAGCGGGAGTCAACCAAGACGGGAACGGCTCGCACCGGCGACGTGGGAACGCTGGTCCTTGCGGATTCGGCCGATGCCCGGCGGTCGATCCCGGCGGTCAGGCTCAGTCTCCGGGCCTCGGAAGCACTGCTTGCGGGTACGGGCTTAAAGGCCAAGGCCTTGGTTTCCGGCAGCGCCCTTCCACCCGCTCGCGGACTCGGCAGGCGTGTGGTACTGGAGACGACCCAGCCGGCCGGCAGGTTCACCGCCGCGAATGTCGTAGGCATACTGGAAGGCAGCGATTCGAGGCTGAAGCAGGAGTACGTCCTGTTCAGCGCACACTATGACCACCTCCGAACGCGCGATGGGAAGGTTTTCACCGGAGCCGACGATGATGCTTCGGGCACCTCGGCGATCCTCGAGATCGCGGAGGCCGTGGCGCTGGGTCCGCGCCCGGCCCGCTCGGTTCTCGTCATCTTCCATACCGGGGAGGAAGAAGGGCTGCTTGGCTCCGCATATTTTGTCCGGCATCCCGCGGTGCCGCTGAACAATATCGTAGCCGCCTTGAACATAGACATGATCGGGAGGTCGAGGCCCGAGGATGAGATCGATAACCGGAACGAGGAGTTGTCGGACGCGCAGACCGTCTACCTGATCGGCTCGGACAAGCTCAGCAGCGAGCTTCACCGGCTGAGCGAGGAGGTCAATCAGCAAACCGAACGGCTCTCTCTCGATTATCGCTATAACCGCGACGATCATCCCGAGCGCCTTTATTACCGAAGCGACCACTGGAACTATGCGAAACGGGGCATACCCGTGATCTTTTATTTCACCGGACTACACATCGACTATCACCAGCCCACCGATACCGTGGATAAGCTCGATTTCGAGAAGATGTCACGCATCACGCGGTTGGTGCTCGCTACGGGCTGGCGTCTGGCCAACCTGGATCACCGGGTTCGTCTCCTTCAGCCCGCCGATGGTAAGGCTTCGGGTCGATAAGCTTCTGGTCGAGCGCGGGCTGGCAGAGAGCCGCCCGAAGGCGCACGCCATGGTGCTCGCGGGTCAGGTCTACCTCGATGGCCAGCGGATCGAGAAGCCCGGGCATGCGATCCCGGCCGACGGGATGCTGGAGGTCAAAGCCGCCGGCCCCAGGTATGTCAGCCGGGGGGGAATCAAGCTTGCAGCCGCGCTCGACTATTTTGGTGTCATCGTCAGTGGGCGTACTTGCCTCGACGTCGGCGCGTCTACGGGTGGATTTACCGACTGTCTGTTACAGCGTGGCGCCGCCCGGGTCGTGGCGTTGGATGTCGGCCGGCATCAGCTTGCCTGGCGTTTGAGACAGGACCCCCGGGTCGAAATCCTTGACGGCGTCAATGCCCGCGAGTTGAAAGCTTCGGATTTCGACGGACATTTCGATCTGGTGACCGTCGATGTCGCTTTTATATCCCTGAAAAAAATACTGCCGGCAGTGATACGAGTCGCGTCTCCGGCGGCTCCGATCCTCGCGTTGATCAAGCCTCAATTCGAGGTGGGAAGGGGGAGAGTAGGGGCCGGCGGAATCGTCCGGAACTCGGAGCAGCATCGCCAAATCGTCGACACCTTCTGTGACGATCCTTCGCTCTACCCGGGGGCGCAATGGCGAGGGGTGATGCGCAGTCCGATCACCGGGGCCGACGGGAACGTCGAATTCTTTCTTTATTTGAGGGTCGAAGGACCAGCGCCGGCGGCAGATTAGGGAAGTGGACGAAAACTTCTGGCCATCAGATCGGTCCGGTTGCGATGCGACCTGAGCACCTCGGGCCTGCCCTCGAATCGAAGGGCGTAATAGAGCGTATCCGAGGCCCTCAGAAAATAATATCGCGCCGATTTTCGGCGTCCACCGGTCGTGAAGTCAAAGTTCTGCACGATGCCGTCCAGCTTCCCGCTGAAAGGTTCGAGCTTGCCTTTCACGAATCCGGGGCGGAATCGATTCGCGCGCTCTTCCTCACGGATCGCCAGCGTTTCGGCTCCGGTCTCGGAATCGACGACGAGGGGACGGATGCGCAGGATGCCTTCCTCGCGATGGTCGTAGATGATATCGACGACCGTATTACCTGCGCCATCCTGATAGACCGTCGGTTCCCAATTGTCCTTCAGCGTGATCTGCCACTTGCCTGCGGGGTCCTTGAAGTCGCGGTCTTCCTGCCGCGCTTCCTGAGCGAGGGT
>JACQTD010000283.1 GCA_016210985.1 Acidobacteriota bacterium | reverse complement strand
TTGTTTGGAGTTCGACCTTTAGGTTGTTCGAATGAAGCGAGCAAGCTAAAGCTTGAACTCCGAACGGCTTGTTTGGAGTTCGACCTTTAGGTTGTTCTATTTCGAGTGAAACAAGCTGAAGCTTGAACTCCGAACGGCCCTCCAAAGAGTAGACTGTGAAACAGCGCTTTCCATTCCGCATGCTCGTGCTCACTGCCTTGATGCTGGCAGCTGAGATCGTCGCGTTTGGACAGACGTCGCAGATCACTGGAAGGATCACTGATCCCAGGGGAGCTGTGGTGCCCGGTGTTCAGGTTGTCGTTACGAACAATGATAACCGACTCAAAAGAGAGACAACCTCGAGCGAGGAGGGCTACTACACGATCCCGGTGTTACAACCTGGAAACTATCAGATCAGTATTCAAAAGGCAGGGTTCAAATCCATCAACCAATCGGGCATCCACTTGCTGGTTCAGCAAGTAGCTCGTCTCGATTTCACGTTGGAGATTGGGGAAACCACTGAAGAAGTGAATATCACGGCTGAGGGGCCGCTCCTGGAAACAGAAACGTCTTCGCTCGGCAAGGTGGTAAACGCACAGCGCATCCGGAGCTTACCGCTGTTGGGTCGCAATCCCTACTCGCTGGTAGCACTTGTTCCGGGAGCTCGCCCCTCCGCAGGCCTCAATGACCTTCCTGTGGACCAGGTGAGCACTGCCTCTGTTTCTATCAATGGAGCGCGTGGCAATCAAAATGAGTACCTGCTTGATGGGGCGCCGAATGCGGCTGCGGCAGGGAACCAGCCGGTGATCTTTGCCAGTCCCGACACCGTACAGGAATTCAGGATCGAGACCAACAGCTACAGCGCTCAGTTCGGCCGGGCGGCCGGCGGTGTCTTTAATGTCGTGACCAAATCCGGCACCAATGAACTGCACGGAACCGCTTACAACTTTTTGCGCAATGATCTGTTCAATGCGAACAACTTCTTCTCAAATAGGGAAGGTATCGGCAAGCCGTCGTTCCGCTTCAATCAATTCGGCGGTACGGTTGGCGGGCCTCTTCTGCTGCCGCGGATTTATGATGGTCGCAAGCGGAGTTACTTTTTCGCCGGTTACGAAGGAGTCCGTTTTTCCCAGGGCGGCACCTTCGTTGGGACGGTGCCAACGCTTTTGCAGCGTGAGGGCAATTTCTCCCAGACGAGAGACGCCGGAGGAAGGCTCATTCAAATATTCAATCCGTTGACAACTCGGCAGAACCCAAACAATTCCGCACAATTCATCCGCGATCCATTCCCTGGCAATATCGTGCCACGCTCACTGTGGGATCCAGTGGCTTTGAGAATGCTCGCATTCATTCCCCTTCCGAATGCGACCGGCAATCCGGTGACCGGCACAAACAACTATGTGACGAATGCTGCCACGCGTATCCAAAAGGATACCTTCTCCGTTCGCTTCGACCATAGCCTGACTGATGCTCAGCGGCTGACCGGTCGGTATAGCTACGATAGGACGCCTGTCGTCAGGCCCAATGTCTATGGCAGTATTGCATCCCCCACCGCCGGGCCGCAGGTTTTCACCCGCCAGAACTTGGTGCTCGACCATACGGTGACATACAACCCCGCGATGGTGGGGAGCATCCTTTATAGCTTTACGCGGCTCTCGAACTTTCGCCACCCTCTCAGTTTCGGCTTTGACATGGCGATCCTCGGATTCCCGGCGGCTCTCAAGGACCAACTCTTTCCTCCATCCTTCCCATATATCAGTATCACCGGAATGGGAGGCACGTTTAGTATACCGAATACTGGAGGTAACCAGGTCTTGGGGGGACATGACCTGATCGCATTTGGCGACAATACCCACGCACTGCTCGGCCACATAACGCGTGTCTTCACGCGGCACACACTCAAGTTTGGTGGTGAAGGGCGCTTGCTCAGACCCAACTATCTGCAGACTGGCAACGCAATCCAGTTTTCATTTGCGCCCGCCTTCACTCAGGGCCCCGATCCGACGCGCAGCAGCCCGACGGCAGGAATCGGCTTCGCTTCGTTTTTACTCGGAGTTGGTAGCGGCTCTTACACTACAGCTCCAGCCCTCGCATTACAGCACCTATACTGGGGAGTCTTTGTTCAGGATGATCTGAAGCTGACCAGCAAGCTGACGCTCAACTTAGGCCTGCGGCATGAATACGAGTCGCCGCGAACTGAGCGGTTCAACCAACTTGCGAACTTCGATCCGCAGCTGGTTCCTCCGCTTCAAGTGCCGGAAGTGAATCTGCGTGGCGCACTGGCTTTCCCTGGCGTTGACGGGCGCCCGCGCCAGCAATGGGATCCGGACCACAACAACTTCGCGCCGCGTATCGGCTTCGCATACCAGCTCACACCGAAGACGGTGATTCGCGGCGGAGCAGGAATCTTTTATGCCGCCATTACTGGTATCGGCGGCTTCGCGGGCAGCTTTGGCACCTCAGGCTTTCAGGCTAACACGACCGTGGTCACGAGCTTGGATGGAGTAACGCCGATCACTTTCTTAGACAATCCTTACCCTGGCGGGATTAATCAGCCGACCGGCAGCCGCCTTGGGCTGGCGACACTGCTGGGACAGAGTATCAACTTTACGGACCGCAACATCCGCACGCCGTACTCCGAGCAGTGGAACCTGAATCTGCAACGGGAACTGCCTTGGGAGATCCTCTTGGAGATCGGTTATGCAGGCAACCGCGGTCTCAAGCTTCAAGAAAACCTAACGCTCAATCAGCTTCCAGACTCAGCCTTGGCGCTCGGTAACGCCCTGAACGAACTAGTTCCTAATCCATTTTTCGGCCAGATTGCATCCGGGCCGCTCAGCTCCCGGACCGTCGCGCGAGCTCAACTGCTCCGGCCTTATCCGCAGTTTGATTCAATCACGGCGACCAATTCGACTTGGACGGCCTCAAGCTACCACGCCCTCGTGGTGTCGGCAGATCGGCGTTTCAGCCGGGGATTAGCGGTCATGGCCTCGTATAGCTTTTCAAAGCTCATCGACCAGGCGACCGGCGCTTTCACCGGCGAGGTGTTGGGTGGCGGGGCTATTCAAGACTATAACAACCTGCGGTCGGAGCGTTCGATTTCCTCGCTCGATGCCCCGCACCGTTTGGTAATCAGCGGCATCTATTCACTTCCCTACGGAGCAGGTAAGCGGTGGAGGCCCTTGGGGAATGCTTCTGTCATCCTCAGCGGGTGGGAGTTATCGAGTATAGCGACTTTCCAGAGTGGCGGCCCCTTGGGAATCACCAGTGCGTCCAATACCACCTTTTCGCGGGGCGGGGGACAGCGGCCGAACCTGACCGGGATAAGCCCGCAACTATCGGACGGTGAGCGCTCGGTCACACGCTGGATCAACCCGGCCGCATTCACGGCACCGCCGCCTTTCACCTTCGGGAATGCTCCCCGGACTTTTGGGAATCTGAGGAGCGATGGTGTGGCCAACGTGGACCTGGCGGTGGTAAAGAACACGAGGCTCGTCGAACAAGCGACGCTGCAATTCCGCGGCGAGTTCTTCAATCTCCTGAACACGCCGCGGTTCGCGCCGCCCAACACCAGCTTCGGGAGTCCTCTGTTTGGCACCGTCAATAATCAGGCCAATCAGCCCAGAGTGATCCAGTTCGCACTGAAGCTGATCTACTGATTGGATATGGGTCAGCCAAGCCGCTTTTACGATTTTGGACCGTTCCGGCTGGATGCGACCGAGCGTGTTCTGCTCCAGGAGGGAGAGCCGCTGCCCCTGACGCCGAAAGCCTTTGACACGCTGATGGTGCTGGTCCAGCGGGCCCGGCACATCGTGGAGAAGGACGACCTCATTAAACTCGTCTGGCCGGATGCGATTGTTGAGGAAAACAACCTGACTCAAAACATCTCACTGTTGAGAAAAGCGCTGGGCGAGAGTTCATCCGAGCCGAAGTATATAGAAACCATTCCACGGCGCGGTTATCGATTTATTGCTCCGGTTAACGAAGCGTTCGGTGAGCCTGTTGAGCTTATCGTGGCCGCGCACACGAGATCGCAAGTCGTCATACAGGAAGAGTCGGAGATCGAGGATCGAGGATAGCGGGTTAAGCCACATCCTATCCACGATCCTCCATTCTCGATCCTCGATCTACGGGCTTGTGTTGCTCGGTGTGCTCGGCGCGGCGGCCGGCTCTGTTGCGCTCCTGCGGCCACGCGCCCCGGCGCCTGATGGACACGAGATCAGATCACTGGCGGTGCTTCCCTTCAAACCTCTGAGTATTGATGACCGCGATGAGTACCTGGGACTCGGCATGGCCGATACGTTGATCACCAAGCTGAGTAATGTTCAACAACTCATCGTGCGACCCACGAGCGCAGTGCTGAAGTACGGCAGCTTGCAGCAGGATCCCGTGGCCGCGGGTCGTGAACAGCAGGTGGATGCGGTGCTGGAGGGAAGCGTCCAGCGAGCGGGGGAGAAGATCCGCGTCACCGTGCGGCTACTGGACGTGCGAGACGGCAGGCCGCTGTGGGCTTATCAGTGCGATGAGCAGCAGTGCACGGACCTCTTCGCCGTGCAGGACGCAATCTCCCAACAGGTGGCCCAGGCGCTGACGCTGAGGTTGAGCAGCGCGGAGATCGAGGGGCTGAGCAAACGCTTCACCGGGAACACCGAAGCGTATCAGGCCTACGTCAAGGGCCGCTATTTCTGGAACAAGCGAACCCCGGCAGGCTATGAGAAAGCCATCGAATGCTACCAGCAGGCCATCGCCCAGGTCCCCAATTACGCGTTGGCCTATACGGGATTGGCTGACGCCTGGCGATTTCTTGCAGGTCGTAATTCCCGACCCAAACCGCAGAGGGAAGAGATGACTGACAGAGGAAAGGCCGCCGCGATGAAGGCCATGGAGCTGGATGACACGCTGGCGGAAACTCACGTGTCGCTAGGCAGGGTTCGATCGGACATTGACTGGGCTGAGTCTGAGCGAGAATTCAAGCGGGCCATTGAGCTCAACCCAAATCTTTCAGAGGCTCACACCGCCCTGGCGGAACGATTGACGGAGATGGGCCGGCATGAAGAAGCGCTGGTTGTGGCCAAACGAGCCCAGGCCCTGGACCCCGTCTCGCTCTGGACTAACAAGGCGGTCGGGGATGTCCACTATCGATCGCGTCAGTATGACCAAGCCATCGTGGAATACAGCAAGATGCTGGAGTTGAACCCGCATGAGGGTGAGGGTCATACGCTCCTGGGCGAGTGTTATATGTGGCAGGGGCGGTATGAGGAAGCGATTGTCGAGTTCAACAAGGCGACCCCGTTGTTTCGCGGGGGCGACGAAAACCGCAGATTCGAGAAGGCGGATCTCGGTTATGTTTACGCGCTATCGGGCAGAAGAGCCGAAGCGATGAAAGTCCTGGACGAGTTGAAGGAGCATGCAAAGAAAGAATCCGTTTCGCGCCTGGTTGCGAACCTCTATGCCGCATTGGGTGAGAGAGAACAAGCGTTTGAATGGTTGGAGAAGGCTTACCGTAAGCGGGAGCCGGGTCTCCGCAGGAGTATCAAGACTAACCGTCTCTGGGATCCTTTTCGGTCTGACCCACGATTCGTGGATCTGCTGCGACGGATGGGTCTGCCTGCCGACAGGCCCGGCCCGCTCCCGTAGAATTATAGGAGCGAGATACGCATGACCTGGACCCTCCGGGGCTTGAGATTCTTATTCCACGAATCACGCTCCCCTTGGACAAACGTCGTCCAGTCAGAGTGGCACGGGCGGGACGCCCGTGCCCTGGAGTTTCTACATTTGCACCTGGTGGTGCGTATGCGCGTATGCGCTCATACGAGCATCCATACGGAAAGCCGGGTGAATCACTGCCAAGCTCAGACGGCTTCACCGGCATCAGCCGTGTTCACACGGCTTACCCGCAGGGCAAATAGGCCGGTCCCTGTGG
>JACQTD010000025.1 GCA_016210985.1 Acidobacteriota bacterium | reverse complement strand
GGTCAGAGGTCAGAGGTCGGAGGTCAGAGGTTGGAGGTCCAAGCTACTGGTTCCTAGTCGTGATCGGATTTACGAATCCTCATTTGCAAGACGCGTGGCTCTAACCTCTGACCCCTGACCTCTGACCTCTAACCTCTGACCCCATGACCCCTTTCCAACGCCTCTTCGGTTCCGGCCCGCTCATTCTCACGCAGGCGCTGGCGCTCATGGTGGCGGCCGTTTGGGTGCAGCGGAGCACCGGCCTTGCGCGTCCGCCCTGGCCGCATGCCATGGGCATCGTGCTCGGTCTGGTGGCCGTCGGGCTGAGTGTCCGTTTTTGCCGAAGTACCATTCTTGCGTTGCCGCTGAAGGATCGGGGAAGAGACCTGAAGACCACGGGGCCGTTCGCCGCCGTGCGTCACCCGCTGTACGCCGGGGTTCTGGCGGCCATCGGATCGGGCACGTTTCTTATCGGACATACGTGGTTCGGATTGCTCTCCTGGGCACTATCCTATTTGGGGGCGCACTTGCTCGTGGGCTACGAGGAGCGATTGATGCGGACGCAGTTCGGCGACGCCTGGATAGTTTACGCGCGACGGACGCCGCGCTTTCTCTTCAGGATACGGTCCGGTACCAGGTGACGGAGTCTACCGGAGGGCGATTCGTCTTGCTCCCCTTTCGCGCTTGGTGTTAGCATCCCATCGCTTCCGGACCGCTGAAAGCCCCCCATGGCAGACGATACCACTTCAAGCTTCAAGATACGCGATCGACGATTGTTCAATCCGGACGGCTCCGTGCGAGAATCGGCCGAGGAGACCGATCGCGATACCGAGCCCGTCATCCTCACGCCGGAGCGGAAGGCTGAACCGGCCGAGCCGGTGACCGAAGCCGGGCGGAACGAGACCGGAGAACTCCCTGTCTTCCTTGAGTTCCTTTCCAGTTTGGTATTCAGCGCCCAGGCCTCCCTGGGGCTGATCAAGCACCCGGAGCTTCAGGGGCGCCCCGTTGACCTTGAGGGGGGACGCCGGCTGATCGACATCCTGGGCGCCATCCAGGAGAAGACCCGGGGCAATCTGACTCCGGAAGAGAGCCGGTTACTGCAGTTGGCCCTTGATGAACTCCGCCTAAGTTTCGTCAAGCTGTCGAAAAAGAAGTAAGGCCCGCTGATGAGAGTCAGTTTTTGGGGCACGGGGACTTCGGTCGGCATTCCGATGATCGGTTGCTCGTGCGGCACGTGCGTTTCGGACGATGTCCGTGATCAACGGACTCGCGCTTCCATCATGATTGAGTTCGACGGACATTCGGTGCTGGTCGATACCTCGACGGACTTCCGCATTCAGGCGCTGCGCTGCCGGCTCCACAAATTGGATGCGATCTTTTACACCCACGCGCACGCCGACCACATCTTCGGACTCGACGACATCCGCCCGCTCAATATTAAACATGGCCCGATTCCCTGCTTCTGCACGCCGGAGACGCTGGAGCGGCTCAAGGAGATCTTCTCCTATGCCTTCGTCGATCGAAAGAGCTATGGAGGCCTGCCCTGGGTCACTCCTCATCTGTTTGACGGGGAGTTCGAGTTCGCCGGGCAGAGGTTTCTACCACTGAAGACCTTGCATGGGGAAGGCATCACCACCGCGTATCGCTTCGACGGTGTAGCCTACCTGACGGATTGCAGCGCCATCCCCGCTAAAACGCTGGATGCATTGTGGGATCTCGATGTATTGATCCTCGACGCGCTCCGGTTGAAACCGCATCCCACGCACCTCACGCTGGAGCAAGCCCTCGCCTATGTCGAGGTGCTGCGGCCGCGCCGGACCTACCTCACGCACATCAGTCATGAGATTCGCCACGAGGAAATCTCCAGGGGTCTGCCACCCGGTGTTGAGCTCGCGTACGACGGCCTCCAATTCGAGATATGAGGATCGTGCGCGATATCGCCACCGGACGGCCCGATGGGCCCTCCGTGCTCGCGCTGGGCGTATTCGACGGCCTCCACTGCGGTCACCGGGACCTGCTCGGGCGGGTCGTCGATCGATCCCGGCCGGAGGGTTGGCTCTCGACAGTGGTGACCTTTGACCCTCCGCCCCGCGCCGTCCTTCGTCCGGAATCCCCGCCTCAGCTCATTCAGACGTTGGAGCAGCGTCTGGAGGGGCTCGAAGCGCTCGGCATCGACCAGATCGCCGTCCTTGAATTCAATGCATCGATGGCGTTGACCGAAGCGGAGGAGTTCATCAGGCGGTATCTCTTCAAGCGCCTTGACGCGCGCGCGGTCTATCTTGGCCAAGGCGCGGTGTTCGGACACGGCCGGCGCGGCAACCTTGCAATGCTTGAGGAATTGGGACGTTCCGAGGGCCGGGTTGCGGTGGAGGTGCCGGAAGTCCGACACCGGGGTCAACGCATCAGCGCCACGGTCATCCGCGAGCTCATCCGGGCCGGCCGGGTCAATTTCGTTCGGAAGCTGCTCGGGCGCCCCTACAGCATGACGGGGACGGTGGTCTCGGGCCGCGGGGTGGGACGCCAACTGCTCTTCCCGACGGCGAATCTGCGACCCTTGAACGGGATCCTCCCTTCCACGGGGGTCTACGCCACGGCAGTCATCGTGGAAGGCGCGCGATGGCCGGCTGTCACCAACGTAGGGTTTCGGCCCACCTTCGGCGAGAGCGATGCGTTGACCATCGAGACGCACCTGATCGACTTTCGCGGCGATCTGATGGACCGGTTCATCCGACTGGGATTCTTTTTCCGGCTCCGGTGTGAGAAACGGTTCGCCGGCCTCGATGAGCTGCGGCGCCAAATCGACCAGGACATCGCCCGGGCCGGCCACGCACTGTCCGGATCCGCCGGCCGCCAGAGCTTACAATCCTGGGCGGGATGGTAGACCGATGGTTTGACACTACCGGAGCCACTGCTGTAATTTGAGTGGCCTGACGCCGGAGCCTCGGAGGCGGCGGCAACCAATTTGAAGAAAGTCGTTCTTCCACAAAAAGGCATCGAGGCCCTGTTCGGGCCGCATGACCAGAACATCAAGTATCTGGAATCGCTCCTAAATGTCCGGCTCGACGCCCGCGGCAGCGATCTCATCATCGACGGCGATGAAAAGGGGGTCGAGACCATGGAGCGCATCATCGACGAGTATGCCGCGCTCCTGAAGGAGGGGCAGCAACCCTCCGACACCGACCTGAAACTGGTCCTCAAGCAGATCGCCGAAGACGCAACCTATTCGCTCCGCGACCATTTCACCAATGGACGCCTCAATCCGGCCGGCAAGAAACTGGTTCATGCGCGTTCTCCCAACCAGGTCAGGTACATCCAAGCGATCGAGCAGAACGACATCGTCCTCGGCATCGGTCCGGCGGGTACAGGTAAGACTTATCTTGCGGTCGCGATGGCGGTTCAAGCGCTCACGACGAAGGCCGTCAGCCGGATCATCCTCACCCGCCCGGCGGTCGAAGCCGGCGAGAAACTGGGTTTCCTCCCCGGGGACCTTCAGGAGAAGGTCGATCCTTACCTGCGCCCGCTCTACGACGCCCTGTTCGACATCATGGAATTCGAGCGTGTCGAGCGCAATCTGGAGCGCCGGATCATCGAAATCGCTCCGCTGGCCTATATGCGGGGACGAACGCTTTCGGACGCGTTCATCATTCTCGATGAAGCGCAGAATACGACCTCCGAGCAGATGAAGATGTTCCTCACGCGGATCGGCACGGGCTCCAAGGCCGTCGTCAATGGCGACATCACCCAGATCGACCTGCCGATCGGGAAGCAGTCCGGCTTGATTGAGGCCATGGAGATCATCGCCGGCATCGAAGGGATCGGCTTCGTTGAGTTTACAGAAAAGGACGTCGTCCGGCACCGGCTCGTGCGCCTCATCATCAAGGCCTACGAGGATCGCACGCGCAAGAACCAGGCTTGAGCAGGGAACGCACGAGATCGATGCGCCCCGCTTTCCAGAAGAGATGAGCGCCCAGAGGCAGACCCGAAAACCTTCGGGAGCGAAGCGGCGCCGGACCCGGTCCGGTCGCCGTGGCCGCTCGGCGCCGGATGACGTGCCCGCAAGGACTGCGACCTCAGTCGATCTGATCCACCGCCAGCGCAAACACCGGATCGCGGACGCTCCGGTCCGGCGTCTGGCAATGCGTGTGATGCGCGAGCTTGGCAGGGAAGGCTGGGAGGTCGCCGTGACATTTGTCAGCGCCCCGGCCATGAGGGCGTTAAACCGGCGCTATCGGACCAAGGACCGGCCCACTGATGTTCTCGCTTTCCCGGATCCGATGGACGGCCTCACCGGGGATGACTCCGGAGATGCCCGGGTACCGACCGGTTCAGGCCGGCATCTCGGCGATGTGATCATTTCGCCGCAGGTGGCCTACGAGCAGGCCCTCGAGTCGGGGACCTCGTTTGAACGCGAAGTGAAATACCTCGTCGTGCACGGCCTCCTTCATCTTTGCGGCTATGATCACGAGACCGATCGCGGCCAGATGCGCCGGCTTGAGCGCCGGCTGCGGCGCCGATTCATACCGGAGCCGGCATGAGTGTCGAACCCCTGCTCGGAATCGTCTTCGCGATCCTGCTCGTTTTTCTCTCAGCGATCGAGAGCGCGTTCGACGCGCTGAGCGAGGTTCAGCTCCGCGTGCTCGCCTCCGAGCACGGACGCGGACCCGGGGGCTGGCTGCTGAAGGAGATGATCG
>JACQTD010000282.1 GCA_016210985.1 Acidobacteriota bacterium | reverse complement strand
GTACATGGAGAAGCACTCGGTCGCGCGTCTGATCGGGGCTCCGCCGGGCTACGTCGGTTATGAGGAGGGCGGCCAGTTGAGCGAGGCGGTGCGCCGGCGGCCGTACTGCGTGATCCTCTTTGACGAGATCGAAAAAGCCCATTTCGATGTCTTCAATATCCTGCTCCAGATTCTCGACGACGGGCGGCTGACCGACAGCCACGGCCGGACAGTCGATTTCAAGAATACGATCATCATCATGACCTCCAATATCGGCAGCCACATGATTCTCGAGTATCGCGGAAGTCTCGAAGGCGAGGATTACGAGCGGATGAGGGAGACCGTCCTCGGGGAAATGAGGCGGGCTTTCCGGCCGGAGTTCCTGAACCGGGTCGACGAAATCGTGGTCTTCCACTCGCTGAATGAGGAGAACTTGAAGGCGATCGTAGACATCCAACTGGAGCGGTTGCGGAAACGCCTTGAAGACCGGCAAATCACCATCGAAGTCAGCGACGCCGCCAAGGGCCACCTGGCCAGGTCCGGGTACGACCCGGTTTACGGTGCCAGACCACTTAAACGCGCTATTCAGAGAGAGTTGGAGACGGTGCTTGGAAAACTTGTACTGCGCGGCGAGGTGAAGGATAATTCGCATGTCATCATCGACAGTGATGGTAAATCGTTGCAATTCACCATCAGCCACCGTTTGGCCGTGGTGCACTAAGCAGGAGGCTTGGAGATGTCTTTAGTCAGTAAGTTGAAAACGCGTTGGGTTGTCGCGCTGGGGAGCTTGGTTCTCCTCGGCGCCGGGGTCGTAGCCGGAGCCGCGATCTCAAACCGATGGGACTTCCTGCCGTTCAGCCGGGCGGCTTCGGCGAACGAGCGAACGTCCACCATACCACTTTACATCTCCAAGGAACCGCCGCTCGGCGGAACCATATCCCTCAATGAGGGACTTGCGCCGGTCGTCAAAGCCGTCCGCGACGGCGTAGTGAATATCTCATCCACGAAGGTTACCCGAACCACCCATCCGAACGTGCCTTTCTTCCACGATCCGTTCTTCGATCGGTTTTTCGGGCAGGGCCAGAATCGCGAGCGAACTCCGAAAGAGCGTGAGTTCCGCCAGACCTCGCTCGGATCGGGGGTTGTGGTCAGCCCCGAAGGGTACATCCTGACCAATAATCACGTGGTCGAGGGCGCCAGCGAGCTGAAGGTCTCGTTCGCCGACAAGCGCGAAATGATGGCCAGGATCATCGGCACTGATAAAGAATCTGACTTGGCGGTAATCAAAGTAGAGGGACAGGGCCTCCCGGGCGTTCCCATGGGAGACTCGAACAAAACTCAGGTCGGTGATTTTGTTCTCGCGATCGGGAATCCATTCGGCCTCGATAATTCAATCACCTTCGGGATCATCAGCGCCACCGGCCGGGGAAATTTGAACATCACTCCATTTGGAGACTTCATCCAGACCGACGCCGCGATCAACCCGGGCAACTCCGGGGGAGCGCTCGTCAATATGCGGGGCGAATTGATCGGTATCAACACCGCTATCTTCACCCGGGGCGCAGAGCGCGGAAATCA
The DNA here is from genome assembly GCA_016210985.1 of Acidobacteriota bacterium. Classification (GTDB taxonomy): domain Bacteria; phylum Acidobacteriota; class Blastocatellia; order HR10; family JACQTD01; genus JACQTD01. Next base: position 6,266 of record JACQTD010000282.1, on the reverse strand, counting down.
GGGAGTGGGCTTCGCCATCCCGATCAGCATGGCGAGGCAGGTGATGGATCAATTGCTGACCCAAGGCAAAGTCGTTCGCGGCTACCTTGGCCTGCTTCCACAGGACATGACTCCTGCCCTCGCGGAGGAGTTCAATCTGCCGAAGAACCTGCAGGGCGCTCTCGTGAGCAGCGTGGAAGCCGGAACTCCAGCGGAGCAGGCCGGCATTCGGCGCAATGACGTCATCACCGAATTCAACGGCGAGAAGATCAACAACGCTTTTCAGTTCCGGATGATGGTCTCACAAACGGCGCCGGGTAGTCGCGTCGACATGAAACTCTTGCGGCAAGGCAAACCGACTATGGTCGCCGCAGTTCTAAAGGAGCGGCCGAGCACTGAAGAGGCCGCCGCTGAAGAGGACCTCGGAAGCGATAATCCGCTGGGCGCCCTGGATGTCGAAGACCTGACCCCGACCTCGCTCCGGCAGCTTCGCCTCCCTGCGGAGACAACCGGCGTGGTGATCACGCAAGTCGGACCCGGGAGCCGGGCGGCGGAAGCCGGGCTCCAATCCGGGGACGTGATTCAGGAGATCAACCATCAACCGGTCGCCAACCTGCAGGATTACAAGCGCATGGCCGCTCGCGTAGGAACCAAACGCGTGCTGCTTCTCGTAAACCAGAGAAACATAACGCGTTACGTCGTGATCGAAGGCCGGGCGCAAAACTGATTAACTCATCGATCGGTCCGTCGTCAGGGACGGACCGATCCTTCTGGGTAGGACTGGCAAAGCATGACCGCAGCGCTCGTCTTTGCTGGTCTCTGCCCTCACCTCCTCTCAGCTTCAGGCCAACGCCAGCCTTCAGAGATCGGTCGAACGCTCGACGGCGTCCGGAGCATAGCGGCCCGACTGATTGCGCTTGAACCCGAAGTTGCGATTGTCGTCCTTCCCAAGCTGACCGGAGGGGCTGACGCCTTCCCGCTCTATTCAGGCCCGAGGCTCTCTGGAGAACCAGGGAGCGCCGGTTTGGCGCTCCCCGGAATCGACGTGGCAAATGATCCCATGCTTCTGTCGCGGGTCGTCAGACTGGCCCGCGAGTCGGGCCTTCCCGTTGAAGTGCACCACGCCGGCAGACCGCTCAATCCCGGCGCGTTCCTCCCGATCCACGCCCTCCTGGTTGCGGGTCATCGAGGCAGAATCATGCTGACCGGTGCCGCGGCGCTTCCCGCTGAGACTCATCTCCAGTATGGCGGCCTACTTGCCCGCGCGGCCGGAGAACTGGGAATGAGCATCGCGCTGCTCGCGTGCGGAGTTCTGGCCGGCGGAGCGGGACTTGGCCGTAACACCGACGACGGCGCTGAACCACGCTCCTACAACCGAACATTCGTCAGGTGCGTCGCCGCGGGCGACGCTGCCGGTTTCCTCGCACTGACGGGCGAGGCTCGAGAGCGCGCCGGATCGAATGCCGGCGATCCCGTCAGGATCGCGCTGGGAGCTATGGGGGGAGCATTCTCAAATCCCGAGATCTGTTCCTACGAGGCCCATCCTGACGTTGAATACGTCTCCGCGGTCCTTCACCAGCCGACAGCGCCTGCTCCGTAGTGACGGCTTCAGCTGCCGTTCGTAGTCCCGGTTTCAACCGGAATGTTTTGCCGCCGCACGGCCTGTCTCAAGGCGGAACTACAAACGCGGCGGGAAGGAGGAGAGTAGATCTCTGCAACCAGACCCACTACTCGAAAGGATCCGGCTTGACACCCCTGCACGGGTTGCGCTAGCTTCCGCACTCCGTCCCGAATCCCGTAATACCCTCTGACACAGGATTGTGAGGCGCTTCGACATTGACTATGACTCAAGACATGCTAATCGACTCCCAGGCCTATGGCGGTCCACTGGTGGACCAGCTTCTCACTGGAAAAGCCCTCGAAGCGGCGCGGCAGAAATGTCCGGAACTTCCCGCGCTGGTCGTGGATGACTGGACCATTTCGGATCTGGAGATGATCGCCGTCGGGGCTTTCAGCCCCTTGCGAGGATTCATGGGCCAGGCCGATTACGAATCCGTCGTTCACAGGAAGCGGCTCTCTTCAGGATTACCCTGGACGATCCCGGTCACACTGGCCGTCGAAGCCAACGTGGCCGATCGAGCTCAACTTAATGAAGACTGGGCCCTGACCGACGAAACGGGAGCGCCGTGGGCCGTCCTGACGCTCCGCGAGCGATACCGGGTAGATCGCGGGATCGAATCAGAGGCGGTTTACGGCACGCGCGAGTTGCAGCACCCGGGCGTTGCGCGGGTCATGCGCCTGGGCGAGTGGCGCCTCTCCGGCCCGATCGGCCTGCTGAGACGGCCCGCCCCGCTTGATTACGGCGCCCACCTGATCGATCCGAAGGAGAGCCGCCGGCGATTCAGCGATCGAGGATGGCGAACGGTCGTCGGCTTCCAAACGCGAAATCCCGTTCATCGAGCCCATGAGTACATTCAAAAGTGTGCCATGGAGATGGTCGACGGACTCTTCCTTCAGCCGCTGGTGGGACGGACCAAGGACGATGATATCCCGATGCCGGTGAGGATGCGGTGTTACGAAGCGCTCCTTGAGAGTTATTACCCCGCTGACCGCGTCATTCTCGGTGTGCTTCCCGCCGCCATGCGCTACGCGGGTCCCCGCGAGGCGATCTTCCATGCCATTGTCAGAAAGAATTATGGCTGTACGCATTTCATCGTCGGAAGGGATCATGCCGGCGTGGGCAACTACTATGGAAGCTTCGACGCCCATCGGATCTTCGAACAGTTCGATCCCGGAGAACTCGGGATTACGCCGCTCTTCTTCGATCACACATTCTATTGCGGCCGATGTGATAACATGACGTCGAGCAAGACCTGCCCGCATCCGCCGGAGAACCGCTTGATCCTCTCGGGAACCCAGATCCGGACGATGTTGCGCAACGGGGACCCGATTCCCCGTGAATTCAGCCGGCCCGAGGTGGCGGAGATTCTTCGCCAATCGGTCCGCGAAGCCGATGCCTAGTCTCCCTTGAAGTACCGTGCCGGGAGCAGCGCAAAAACCAGGGCCGTCGCGAGAGCGGTAGCCGTTCGGGCATTCCAAACCCGCATTTCAAACCTCCTGCTGGATGATCAGTATCCGCCGCACCCTCAAGCGGGGCTCTCGCCGGGGGCCTTCAGATAGGCCAGGGTCGCTCCGCAACCGCCGGAAGTCGGCGGAGCATCGCGGAATCCGAGTACCCGCGGGTGTGTTGATAACAGCGATCGAACGATCGCTCGCTGAACGCCCTGGCCTTTACCGTGAATGATGCGGACTTCATGGAAGCCGGCACGGTGCGCTTCTTCCAGGTAGGCCGCCACGACCGCTCGGGTCTCCTTAGGTGCGAAAGCATGCAGGTCGATCGCGTCTTCGATCGGAAGCCGGACCGGATCGGGAAAAGGGCTCTCGGTCATTTACCGCGATGGATCTCGGCGCGGCGCACTTCCTCGATGTCCGAACTCACCGGCCGACCCCGATCGGACGAGGCTGACTGCGCCTTTTTCAGGAGGCGCAGGGCCCGGTCCCGGGCCTTGTGAATCTCCTTCCGTCCATCCTCGAAGAGAATCTCGACGGCGTCCGGAAGCAGCCGTACAACGGCGCCGTAGCGCATGCCTTGAACGGCCGCGAAGGAGACTTCATCTCCGACCTCAAAAGTTGCGGCGTTGGGCTTATTCATTTCTTCTCCACCTCCCTTACTTCACTTTGTCGGCGCCGGCGGGCTTCTCGAAGAGCCTCGGGTCCAGGGCGCGGTTGAAATCGACGCCATCGTATCGGATGCGAGCCACCTGCTCATCCGCCTTGTAATGATCAATTGTCAACGGCACAAAAATGCCGTTGAAGGACTGGTAGAGGAAGAATCGATCCTCTTCGTCGCCATAAGCGACCTTGACCGGCCGCTTGTTGTCCGGATCGAGGTAGACGCTGACCACTTCCGGCGAACCGCCGGGTCCGGGCATGGTCAATTCCGCGCCCAGGCCCCGCTGCCGGAACCAGAGCTGTTTTTCAGGCAGGGCGCGAATCCGCACGCCGGGCCGATCCCAGGTTCGAAGGATGGTGTCGATGTTGTGCATCAATCCGCGACGGAAAGACTCGATCTCCTCGGGTGTCTGATCGCGCAGCTGTTTCTGTTCGGCGTCGAAGAACCATCCGGCGCCGCCTGCGTTGGTGCGGATCGTTCGCTTCTTACCCTTCCCGAACTCGGTACGCTCGCTCCCGGGATAGAGGATGTAATCAATGAATGGAAGGACCTGGCCCCGTTCGCCTTTTGGATCGAAGGGCGAATAAATGCCGGTACCGACCACCGACTTGACTCCAAGATAAGCCTGGCCGCCGAGCGCCTCCACCGCCTGCTGCAGCAGGCGCCGGCCCCGGGCCTCGTCGTCCTCCACGGCCTGTCCCCTCCGTGGAGAGAGCACCTCCACGCGATCCGCTTCCGCCGCCGCGGCAGCGGTCGCGATCATGATCAAGACCGCGGCCAAAGAGGTCGATGGAAGACTCCCGAGTGCAGGATTCACAGAGCGTCTGAGCCGGGCGCGTAGGCCTTCAACCGGCGTCGCCGGCGACCGGCGTAATCACGAATTCCCGATCGCGGGCTTCGACCCGGAAGTCGCGGCCCTCCTTCCAGGCTACCGTGATCGGCAATTTAATCCGTTCGTCGATCGTGCGCTTGAGGAACCGTGCGCCGTAGGCCTCGCTGTAACCGAGATCCACGATCAGGTCGAGCGCCGCCTCGGTCACGATCAACGTCCGCTGCGATCGGCCCATCAATTCCCGCAGCTGTTCGACGTACATCTCGGCGATGCGCCGCACCTCAGGCCGCGAGAGGGGCGAGAAGACAATGATCTCATCCAGCCGGTTTCGAAACTCGGGAGAGAATCGCTCGTCGGCGGCCTTGAGGATCTCGCGCTTGATGGCGACCAGATCGGCGCGGTTGTTCGGGGCGTATCCCAGCGGCTTGAGGTAGCGCTTGAACCGTTCGCTTCCGAGGTTCGACGTCAGGATCACGATCGCATCCGACAGATAAACGCGCTTCCCGCGTCCATCCGTGATCCACCCCTCGTCGAAGGCCTGGAGGAATACATTGAGCAGGTAAGAAGAGGCCTTCTCGATCTCATCCAGGAGCAGCACCGTGAACGGATCATCCCGAAGCCGTTCGGTGAGGAGGCCGCCGCGCTCCGAACCGACAATTCCACGCGGCATGCCGATCAGTTTCTCGATGCCGATCGTCCCCTCCTGGTACTCCGACATGTCGAGGCGAACCATTTTTTCGTCGCTGCCGAACATGAATTCCGCCACGGCCTTGGCCAGCTCCGTCTTGCCCACGCCGGTCGGACCGAGGAACAGAAGCACGCCATCCGACTTGTAGAAATTCTCCTTGAGCGGTCCCTTGTTCAGTCGCAACCTTCGAGCTACCGCCTGCACAGCTTCGTGTTGTCCCACGATCCTGCGGCTGATGGCCTGCTCGATATCCTTGAAGCGCTCACTGGTGTCGCGAAAGATCATGTCCCGGGGTATCCGCGCGTCCTGTGAGATTACGTCGATGACGTGGTCGGACTTCACGACTAGGGGGTCGGGCTGGTTGATCTCGACTTTGACCGATGCGGTGTTGAGCCAGCCGATCACCTTGTCGGGAAGGTGGAGGTTGCGGACGTATCTCGGCGCCATCTCCAACGCGGTTTCGATCGCATCGTCGGAAATCGCCACCGAGTAATTCCTCTCCAGGCGCGGCTTCACGCCCATGAGGATCTGTCGCGTCTCATCGATCGACGGTTCAGCGATCTTGACGATCCGGAAACGCCGAGCCAGCGCTTCATCCTCCGCGATGTACTCCTTATACTCGGACATGGTTGTGGCGCCGATGATCCGGATCTCCCCGCGCGCAAGCGAGGACTTGAAAATATTGGCCGCGTCGTTGGAAACGCCGAGCGCCGCGCCGGCGCCGATGATCGTGTGCGCCTCATCGATGAACAGCACCAGATTCGGGTGTTCCTTGACTTCGTTGATGATGCCATGAAGGCGCTCTTCAAACATCCCGCGGAGCATCGTTCCCGCCACCACGCCCGACATCTGGAGTCCCACGATGTGAGCAGTTCGCAGGCGCGGCGGCAGTCGATCGGGATGCTGTTCGACCATTCTCGCCAGCCCTTCCACTACAGCGGTCTTCCCCACGCCCGGTTCGCCCACGAGCATCGGCGAGTTGGCCCGTTCGCGGTGGCTGAGGATTTCGATCATCTGCCTCAACTCGCTCTGGC
>JACQTD010000280.1 GCA_016210985.1 Acidobacteriota bacterium | reverse complement strand
CGGCGCGAGGATCCGCGTGGGTCTGTTCACGCCGAAGAACGTTCTCGCCGCGCTCGCAGCGAGATAGTTCGCGGTATTGAGGTAGATTCTACCCAATTCTGTTCACCCGCCATCCGCCTCGGTGGTTGGCGGGTTTTTTCTTGGTTCGTAGTTCCGCCTTAAGGCGGGCCTTGCCGAGGCAAAACATTCCGCCTGAAGGCGGGACTACGAACGGCAGCTCAGGTTTGTAGTGGTGCCTTAAGGCGGGCCCTGCCGAGGCAAGACATTCCGCCTAAAGGCGGGACTACGAACCCCGGGTTTCATGAAACTGCATGGTCCTGCTCCGGAAGCTCCCGTTCCATCACTACCGTATGATTGCACGGTACTATACCGTTATTTGATTCGTTGTCTCACATTCTAAGTCGCTGTATTCTTCATTCGTTGCGTGTGTATCACTGTTTTTAATAAGAGCGTTAATTGCCACTGAAAGGCTGTGGATGCTTAGGCTGCTCCTCCGTGGATAGTGCGTACTGTTGTATTCAAGGGGTGATCGGTTAGAAAGTAGAGGCTGTCGGCGATTTCCAACCCGGCCCGACGGATGGCAGGAATTCTGGCCTCATGATATTGGATGAGGAGAGTGGCGTGCTTCAACCAACCCCGCACACACCACTATTTCCCTGGAGGCGTTCTCAAGCGTTCACATACTGCGGAGGGGACTAGGGTGACCGGTCAGGTCTCATTAGTTTCTGCTGCACCACCTAACACCAAATCAACCAACCATCGAGGAGAAAAGGCATGAGTGCAATAACATTGAAGGTCAATGGACGCACCTACGACCTGGATGTCGATCCCGAGACCCCGTTGCTCTACGTCCTGACGGACGACCTTGCCCTGCGGGGCCCGAAATTCGGATGCGGTCTCGGGCAATGCGGAGCATGTGCGGTCATTATCGAAGGCGAAGCGATTCGTTCGTGTATCACCCCGGTCTCCACGGCCGCGGGATTCCAGATCACGACGTTGGAAGGACTCGGGTCGCCTGAGAATCTTCACCCGATTCAGAAGGCCTTTATCGATCAGCAGGTCTTCCAGTGCGGCACTTGCTCGAGCGGCATCATCATGACCGCCAAGGCCTTTCTTGATCAGAACCCGAAGGCGACAACCTCGGAGATCGAGCAGGCGCTCGACAGCGTGATCTGCCGCTGCTTCGTTCAGTACCGGGCGATGAAGGCGATCAGCCAGTACCAGGGGGGGATAGCATGACATCGAAGAACACCATACAACCCACTTACACCACCGACGCGCTGGACGCATTGGAGAAAGCTGGGCTGTCGCGCCGCACGTTCCTGAAGGGAACAGGCGCGATGATCGTCGGCTTCAGCGCGGCGGGCGCGGTAGGAATTCTGGCCCCCAGCGAAGCCTCGGCGGGCGTACCGCTTCAGGGTTCGACCGATCGAAGGGACAAGCTCGATTCCTGGATCGCGATTCTGCATGACTCGACAATCCTGGCTTATGCAGGCAAATCCGAACTCGGCCAGGGCATGTTCACCGTGCAGAACCAGTTGGTCGCCGAGTACCTCGAAGTGCCCCTGAGCCGCGTCAAACTCACGATCTGCGACACGGCGCTCTGCCCCGACCAGGGGACGACTTCCGGGAGCCAATCGCATCCCACCAACTTCAACCATCAAAGACGGAGTCTGATGACGGCCGCAGCCACTGCTTTCAATGAAATGAAGAAGCTGGCGGCAGCGCGTTTTGGCGTGACGGTCGACGATTTGGTCGTCAGAGACGGCGTCATCCTCGTGAAGAGCGATGCCACCAAGAACGTCACATACGGCGAATTGGTGGGTGGACAGCTGTTCAATATCGACTTAGATCCGACGATCAAGATCAAGGGCCCGAAGGAGTGGAAGATCCTTGGAACTTCGGTACCGCGGTATGACATTCCGGATATCGTCACCGGCCGGCTCGAGTATGCCCGCGACGTCAGGGTACCGGGCATGGTTTACGGGCAGGTTGTCCGACCGCCCAGGGTGGATGCCAAACTCGTCAGCGTCGACGAGAGCTCGGTGGCGGACATTCCGGGTCTGGTCAAGGTCGTTGTGAAGAATGACTTCGTCGGTGTGGTGGCCGAAAAGCGGTATCAGGCCATCCGCGCTGCGGAGCGGCTCAAAGTGGTGTGGTCGGGTGGACTAACCCAACCCGCCAATGTTCCCGATTTCTACCAGAAACTGCCCCACCAGCCTCACTTCTACGATTGGATGCTGCAGCAGCCCAAGACTTGGGGAAGGCCGATCGATTCCGGGGACGTTGATGCCAAGCTGGCCTCGGCGGCAAAGGTGATCGAAGCCACCTATTACTACCCCTACAACATGCACGGCTCGCTGGGCGCTTCGGCCGCCGTGGCCGATGTCCAGGGCGATCGGGCAACGGTATGGTCACCTACCCAGTCTGTGTATGGGGCCGAGCAGGGTACTCTCTCGAGGATACTGGGTATTCCACAGGCGAACATACGGGTTATCTGGAGAATGGGCTCTGGTTGTTACGGCTTGAATGGTGCGGATGCCGTCAGTTTCGACGCCGCACTGCTCTCCCAGGCCGTGGGACGGCCGGTCATGGTCCAGCTCACCCGCAAGGACGAGATGGCTCATGAGAATTACGGCGTTCCGTATGTACACAAGAATAAGCTAGGTCTTGATGCCCAGGGCAACATCATCGTTTGGGACCAGGAGCGGTGGAGCGCCGGTAAAGGAGGCCGTCCGTCGTCGGGTAGTCCCGGCAACGTCATTACCGGAGTGAACGCAGGTCAACCCATCCCCGGCTTCACCCCCTCGAACGGACCGGGGAATGTTCCCGCGACTTTCGGCGGCAACGGAAGCAACGACATTCCTTCGTACATGGCCGCGGTCAAGGGCGGAGTTGTCAACTACCTTGGTACGATCACGAGCGAGCGGGTAGTGACCCACAATATCCGTTCGCCTTTCTGGACCGGCCCGCTCCGTTCACCCAACAGACTCCAGAACACCTGGGCGCAGGAGTCTGTCATCGACTAGGCGGCAGCTTACGCCAAAGCAGACCCGGTCGAGTATCGGCTCCGTCACCTGAACGACAGCAGCGTGCTCGAGGAAATCAGCGGCGTTCGAATGAAAGATATGTTCAAGGCCGCCGCGGATCTCTATGGCTGGGATACCCGCCCGTCACCGAAGCCGGGTAATGCCAGAACCGGAATCGTCACCGGTCGCGGCATTGCCGGGTGTCTCTATGAAGGCGACAACGGGTACTGCGCCCTCGTAGCCGAAGTTGAAGTCAATCAGGATACCGGCGTGGTCAAGGTCACACGGATATCCATTGCCTCGGATTCCGGCCCGATCTCGAACCCGAATGGCCTCGCCAATCAGAACGAAGGCGGCGCCCTTCAGGGCATGAGCCGGGCGCTCGGTGAAGAAGTCACATGGGACAACGAGAAGATCACGTCGATTGACTGGATCACTTACCCGACGTGGAAGTTCAGCAACGGCGTCCCGCGGATCGATAACGTGACGATCAACCGGACGGACGGACAGCTCGCCATGGGATCCGGCGAAGTCTCGATCACGGCGATCGCCGCCGCCATGGGTAATGCGATCTTCGACGCCACCGGCGCGAGGATCCGCGTGGGTCTGTTCACGCCGAAGAACGTTCTCGCCGCGCTCGCAGCGAGATAGTTCGCGGTATTGAGGTAGATTCTACCCAATTCTGTTCACCCGCCATCCGCCTCGGTGGTTGGCGGGTTTTTTCT
>JACQTD010000279.1 GCA_016210985.1 Acidobacteriota bacterium | reverse complement strand
CCGCGGGGCGGCTCGAGCGTTGCCAACAGACTAACACCTGCCCAAAGATCATGCAGACCCTCAGTTCATCGGCGTACTGGCAGAATCACTTTTCTCTCATAACGACGGACGCCTTTGGGCGGCGTGACCTGGAGATTCCGAGCAACGTCCGGATCTATTTGTTCGCCAGCCACTCCTCGACGATAACAAATCCACCCAGTCAGGGGATATGCCAGCAGCTGCGCAATCCAGCCTCACCTTATGATTCAGTCCGCGCACTCCTGCCAGCCCTCCAACGTTGGGTCACCGAGGGGGTCGAGCCCCCACCCAGCCAGTTCCCGACCCTTCGAGATGGAACTTTGGTTCGTTCGGATAAGACAAGCATCGGGTGGCCAGACATCCCGGGCGTGAAATACACGGGATTGATGAACGAGCTTTCGGTGCTCGATTTTGGCGCCCAGTTCAACAACCGCGATCTCTCGGGGATTATCACTGAGCACCCGGCAAAGATTGTGGATGGTCCGCGCTACGTTCATCTTGTCCCGAAGGTGGATGCCGATGGAAACGAGATCGCAGGGGTTCGCACGACAACGATACAGGTCCCGCTGGGAACGCATGGGGCTTGGAATCTTCGCCGCGCAGGGTTTGCCGAGGATGAGCTTTGCGGACTCAATGGCAGCTTCATTGCTTTCGCAAGAACTCGAGCTGAAAGGCTCGCCAACGGTGATCCTCGTCTGTCGTTGGAGGAGCGGTATGGAACTCATGACGGCTATGTGGCGGCAGTTCGGGCTGATGCTGACAAACTCGTGATGCAAGGATTTCTCCTTCCCGAAGACGCTCAGCGCCTGATCCAGGAGGCCGAGGCCAGCAATGTGCTGAGATAAGCAGTCGATCTGAGGGCTGGATGTTCGCTGCGAACAAGTCGCAGCAGGGAGTTGATGCAAGCCTCTCGCCAGGGCAATCGTCCTCTGGCGAGGGGCTTCTTCGCCGGCAGGGCTTGTCCTCACACCTGAAGGTTTGCTTCTCATCTCCGCGCTCGGGACCAACCAGATCCTTGCCCTCACACCTGATGGGGAATTAACAGCCGTCGTGGGCCCTCCCCCGTCCAGCCTCCCGGGAGAGGGCGGACAGGCCAATCGATCTCCGATCTACAATCCTTTCGGCTGCGCCGTATCCGGGGATACGTTGCTCGTCGCCGACGGTAATGCCCGCTTTATCCGCAAGGTCGACTTGCGCACGGGGATAGTGACAAGGTTGGCGGGAAACGGCGTGGGCGGTGGCGAAATCACCGAAGGTATGCCTGCCCTTGAAGCTTCCATCGCCTCCAACCACGTAACTATGGACGACGTGGGGAACGTCTACTTCCAGTCCGGTCCCCAAATATTCAAGATGAACCCGGAAGGCAGGGTATCCGCTTTCGCCGGAACCGGTGTAGCTGGAAACACAGGCGACAATGGGCCGGCGACCCAAGCAAGGATAATGGCGCCCACTAATCTTGTATATTCCAGTAGTTCAGGCGCCCTCTATTTTTCTTCAGCAAGCAGAATTCGTCGTGTCGATCGGGATGGAATCATTACTACCGTCGGCATGGGGGGCACCTCCACAGCAGAAGGTGTTCCCGCGACTCAAGCGCTCTTCACGGCTAGTGGCGTAGCGATCGATCCCACTACGGAAACGATCTACGTCGCCGATGGACCACGTCATCGCATACTCAAATTCCCCGTAGGCGGAAACATCGCCTTCCTGGCTGGAGTTCTCAACTCGCCAGGATTCACACCTGAAGGCGCTCTCGCACGAGGAGCCAAGATCAGGCAGCCCGCGGGCATCGGCGTGGACGGACGCGGCAACATCTTCTTCTCCGAGATTGGTAATCTGCTCGTCCGCTGGATCGATTCCAATGGAATACTCCGAACGGTAGCCGGCACGGGTCAAGGGGGCCTGATCACCGAAGGAGTTGTTCCGACTCAATGTGATCTCTCCATGAGTCGGAACGGGTTCATGTCCGTCGATAGCCACGGGAACATCTACTTCCTTGAACAGTTCCAGGTGATCCGCTTCCGGCCGTACTATTAAGGGTTGCACAATAGAGTGACAATCTTCAAAGGACCGTTGTTGTGGGAGGCCTCTCTTGAGGGCGACGTCGTGCGGTCATCAAAGCACCCCTCGGGCTGGAGAGCCCTCCCACAAGTACGGTCTCTTCCTTGAATGTCCCTATGATCAGCAATCCGCTGTAAGCCAATCAGACAGGCGGTCAGACACGCGTGATGATGGCATTACGCGTGTCTGACGCCGCATTCCCAGGTGAAGGATCAGAGTCGGAAGTCCGTGGTCCGAAATCTGGTGGCCTTCCGGAGGCGAAGCGGATCTCACCTTGAAAAAGCTGAGGGTCGGAGGTCCATGCATTAGGCGTGATCGGATATGATGGAAGGCAGATCAACCTCCTGCCAAATCCTGGCCTGTGCAACTGAACGTACATCCGGATTTGACAATCTGCTCATTGGATTGTACTGTATTGTACAGTCCATGCGGAGGACGAAAAGTTGAAGCGCGTCACTTTTACTGAATTCCGAAAGCATGCCTCCCAGCTCCTTACTGAGGTAGAAAAGGGCGAACACGTACTGGTCTTAAGGCATGGGCAACCGATCGCCACGATTACGCCCTGCCCCGCAGATATAGACGACCAGCCCTCCTGGAAGCGGCCCGGCCTCAGACTTGCCGTCCGCGGCGTAGATCTGTCCAGGGCCATTCTGGAAGACCGCGAAGCGCGATGACATGAAGACATTCATCGACTCCTCGGCTTTCGCGAAGCGGTACATAGACGAAAAGGGAAGTCAGGAAGTCGATGATATCTGCAGGAATACTGAAGTACTCGCCGTCAGCGTGCTTTGCCTTCCTGAGATTGTTTCGGCCTTAAATCGGCGGGTTAGGGAAAGGCGTCTATCCCGCCTGGAGTACCTTAGGGCCAAGAACCGATTATCAGAGGATGTTGCGGATGCCCTGATCATCAACCTCACTCCGGAGGTAATCGCCCGGACCACGATGTTGCTGGAGACGAATGTTCTGCGCGCCTTGGATGCACTGCATGTGGCCTCTGGGCTGGAATGGGGTGCGGATCTTTTCGTTTCTTGCGATCAGCGACAGGTGAGAGCAGCTTCCAAGGCGGGGCTCCGCACCCGACAGATTCATTAGGAGCTGGGGTCCGAGTTCTCCCTTCCTTAGCCCTCCCTGACAGTCGGGCTTCTGCAATGGCCGCTGGCGGCGGGGTGTTCCTGGAGCCCTCCCTCACGGTCGGGCTTCTGCAATGGGCGCGGGGTCTCACTGGAGCCCTCCCTGACAGTCGGGCTTCTGCAATGGCCGCGGGGTCTCACTGGAGCCCTCCCTCACGGTCGGGCTTCTGCCACGGGACGCGGGTAAACGCTAACCGACCTTCGAACCGGAATGCGAGGCGGCGCGGGTCTTCTCTTTGTGGCCTTTGGCCTCAGCCGGCTCAGGTTCCACGTGGGCGGTCAGTTGCCGGTGGTAGTCCCCTACCAGCGCACCGCCGGGTTGCTTGTTGAAGGTGAGGCGGTTCCCGGTGGGCTGATCGAGGTCAACCACCACCAGGTCGCCGAGGTCGAGTTGATTGGTGGCGATGAGATTGGAAAGCGGGAAGACCATGAACCGCTCGATGGCCCGCCGGAGATGGCGCGCGCCGTACTTCAGGTCGGTGCCCTCGGTAAGCAGAAAAGCCTTGGCCTCCCCGGTGCACTGGAAAATGAACTTCGGTGCACCGGACTTGAGGATGCGGGTCTGCAGCTGGTCGAGTTCGATATCCAGGATCTCCTTGAGGTGATTCGCACGCAGCGCCCTGAACACGACCACCTTGTCGATCCGATTCATGAATTCAGGCGAAAACTTCCGTTTGGCTGCCTCAAGCGCGGTGCGATAGATCTTCTGGTCCACGGAAGGCGCCTGTTCAGCCTGAGGGGTAGTGAACCCGATGCCGCCGGTGATGAGCTCCCCCAACTCCCGCGCGCCCAAGTTCGAGGTCATGATCACCACGCAATGGCTGAAGTCTACGCGACGATTATCCCCCAGGGTCAGCGTGGCTTTGTCGAGGATGCCCAGCAGCAACTGCCAGAGCGCATCGGAGGCCTTCTCGATTTCGTCAAAGAGCACGAAAGTCAGGCTGACCTGATCGGTGTGGTAGCGATCGAGGTTCTCCTGGGTCAGCAGCGGAGTGGTCTCGCGATGGCCAAGGTAGCCCGGGGGCGAGCCGATCAGCTTGGCAATCTCGTGGCTGTGCTGAAACTCGCCGCAATCTATCTTGACGACGCTATTGGCGTCGGAAAGAAGTACCTCGGCGGCGGCCTCGACCACTCGGGTCTTTCCCGAGCCCGTCGGGCCAAGGAAGAGCAAAGTGCCGATGGGCCGCCCGGACGGCGTCATGCCGGCCAGATAGATCTGGTAGAGCCCCGTCAGTCGCCGTACCGCACGGTCCTGTCCGACGATCCGCTGGAGCAGCTTGGCTTCGAAGTCCTGAGCTAAAGGGTGCCGCAATTCCGGGTTGAGTCGCGTGGAATGTTCCGTCGTCATGAGGTCCTCCAGATCAGCGCTGCCTCGATCGGTCGACATCTTCACCCACTGCTTAGACGTCAACCTGTCGTGAAACGGTTGGCCAGATGTCCGAGCGGTCATTTTCGCGGGGCTTCTGCACCTTGTTCAAGCTAGCGCGGGGAGGGAAAAGAGGGCCAAGTCTTCTGAACTACCGGCAAAACCGGTTGTTATCGAAGTGTCAAGCCGACTGGAGGGAAGGTGGGAACCGGACAGGCTGGGCTCAAAACCCCGCCCCGGTCGTCCACGGAGGCAGATCATATTCAATGAAAGTCATTTGTCAACCAGAAAATTGAGATACGAAGTTGCGGATGAGCTCGAAACCGGGGGCGCCGGTCATCACCGACTCAGGATGGAATTGCACGCCTTCACAGGGATATTGCAGGTGGCGCAGGCCCATCACCAGCCCGTCGGAGGTCTCGGCCGAGACTTCCAGTGAATCGGGCAAGGTCTTGCGATCCACGATCAGCGAGTGGTAGCGCGTGGCTGAGAACGGGGACGGCAGCCCACGGAATACCGTCTTTCCGTCATGATAGATGTCGCTCACCTTCCCGTGCATGAGATAGGGTGCGCGACGGACCTCGCCGCCGAAGGCCTGGCCGATGGCCTGATGACCCAAACAAACGCCAAGTATCGGGATTGAGGGCGCGCACCGCCGGATCAGATCGAGGGTGATGCCGGCCTGGTCGGGCGTGCCGGGCCCGGGCGAGATCAGGATCGCGGCCGGGTCGAGCGCCACGATCGCGTCCACGGTGACGGCGTCGTTCCGGTAGACCACCAACTCCTGTCCCAGCGATCCGGCATACTGAACCAGGTTATGTGTGAAGGAATCGTAGTTGTCGATCACCGCAATCATGGGATTCTGATCCCGCCCGTCAGAAATCGGAGCGGGCGGCTTCAAGAGCCCGGATCAGCGATCGGGCCTTGCTCATCGTCTCT
>JACQTD010000030.1 GCA_016210985.1 Acidobacteriota bacterium | reverse complement strand
CCGCTGACCTCTGACCTCTGACCTCTAACCTCTAACCTCTAACCTCTAACCTCTAACCTCTATCAATCAGTACCGCGAGAGATTCAACGAAGGGTTCCCGCGCCACGCCTCGGTCCGTGATAATCGCACTGATGAAACGATGGGGCGTGACATCGAAGGCCGGATTAGCGACACGCACGCCGGCCGGGGCAACAGCGACGCCGTTCAGGTGTGTGACCTCTTCGCCTGACCGCTCCTCGATAGGGATCTGGTCCCCGTCCTTCAGTGAGAGGTCGAGCGTAGAAACCGGAGCGACCACGAAGAAGGGGATCCGATGCTCCCGGGCAAGCACCGCCAGACCGTAAGTGCCGATCTTGTTGGCCGCATCCCCATTCGCAGCGATGCGATCAGCCCCCACGATCACGTAATCGATCCGCCCGGCCTTCATGAAATGCCCAGCCATGTTGTCGGTAATCAGCGTCAGCGGGATGCCGTTCCGCTGCAATTCCCAGGCGGTAAGCCGCGCGCCCTGCAGGAAGGGACGCGTCTCATCGGCGTACACAGATACGTTTTTCCCTTGTTCCGCAGCGGCATAAACAACGCCGAGAGCCGTTCCATAGCCTGCCGTCGCGAGTTCGCCGGCGTTGCAGTGGGTTAGAATCCTGGCTTCGGATTGAATCAACTCGGCGCCGAACATCCCCATTCGGCGATTGGCGGCGATATCCGCTTCCCGGAGGGCCTTGGCCTTTTCGATCAACCCGCCGGGGATGTCCGCCCGGGAGACGCCGGAGACCCTGAGGCGCGTATAGCACTCCTTCATTTGATCGGCGGCCCAGAAGAGATTGATCGCCGTGGGTCTGGAGGCGCAGATCACCGAGGAAATAGAGTCGAAGTCCCGGTCGAGGACTTCAAGCGAGGCGGCCTTGCTGTTCCGCACTCCAAGGGCGATGCCGAAAGCCGCGGCGACTCCAATCGCGGGTGCGCCGCGAACCACCATCTGCCGGATCGCCTGGGCCACTTCCTCGTGGGTCTTGAAGACGGGATACAACTCCTCCCGCGGAAGCTTCCGCTGGTCGAGCATGACCACCCCTTCCTCGGTCCAATCCACCGTCCTGATCATCGCGCTCTGGAGCCCCCGGACGTCCGGCCAGTCTGGATCAGGGCCTCGATCTCGGGGATCGTGCGCGGCGCGCCAACGGACATGTTGCGATATCCCGACTCGGTGACGACTACATCATCCTCAATGCGAACGCCGATGCCCTTGTATTTCTCGAACGCGGGACGGACGGCGGCGATGAACTGGTCATTGGCCTCGGACTTGGGGAGGTAGTCGAGCGCGTCGAGCCGCAAGTAGATCCCCGGCTCGACCGTAAAGGTCATCCCCGGTTTCAAAGTCGTTCCGGGCAGATTGACATCGTGCACGTTCATTCCGAGCATATGGCAAGTGCCATGCATGAACCAGGTGCGGAATTGCGTGCCGGTCGGATCGGTGATCAGACCAAGCTTCTCCAATCCGGCCTTGATGACTTCGACCGCGCGGTTATGGACCTGGCCGATCGTGGCGCCCGGCCGGATGATCTTCAGCGCTTCCGACTGGGCCTCCAGCACGATGTTATAAATCTCGGCCTGCTCCTTACTGAACGTGCCGCTGACCGGAAATGTCCGAGTGACATCGGCCGAGTAATAGGCATACTCCGCCCCTGCGTCGATCAACAGCAGATCTCCGGCAGCCATCTGCCGATGGTTGACCTGGTAGTGGAGCGTGGTGGCGTTCGGTCCGCTGCCGACGATCGAGGGATATCCCCAACCCCGGCCTCCGCTTGCCCTGAAAATACGCTCCATTTCGGCTTCAATTTGGTACTCGAACATTCCGGGCCGGATCATCCGCATGGCGGCGCGGTGCGCTTCGACCGAAGCATCGACCGCTTTCTGCATCTGGCGCAGCTCGTAGTCGGACTTAACGAGGCGAAGCTCGGCGAAGATCGGCAGTGCGGAATTGAACTTGATCCTGGGTGAAGTCTTGGTCCACGACGAAGAGAGATCTGCTTCACGGCGGAATTCCACCGCGAGCGGCGCGGAATGTCCCGCGGTCGATGCAGGCGGGGTCAACAACCTCACTTCGGCCTGGTCGACGGGAATGGCAGTGAAGAACTTGCCGAATTCCCCCTGTGATTGGCCGTTCGCGATCGAAACCGCCTGCCCGTTGAGGATCGATTTGACGAAGGGTTCAAACTCGCTCGCATCGCGGATGGTAGCGATGCCGGAGATACTTTCGGCCTCCTCCCGGCTCAGCATATGGCCGGTCCATGTCTCGCGGCCGGGATCCCTCGGGGGTAGGAAGAGGATCTCGCGGTACGTTTGATTCCCCGGCATCAGGATCAGCCGAAGCCCCTCCTGTTCAAGGCCGGTCAGATAATAGAAATTGTTTTCCTGGCGGTATTCGTAGTCTACGTCGTTGGTATAGAGCCGGGGTTCGGCCGCCAGCATAATCAGTACGGCTTGAGGTCCGATTTTCTCCATAACCCGGGCCCGCCGCGCCGCCACTTCAGCGCGGAGTTCAAGACCCGACGGGCCGGCGGAAACCGAGGGAGCGACCCAGCCCGCGGCATTGAGGAGGGTCAGGAGTAAGGCGAGTGTCGGCAGACTTACGTGGAAGCGCTTCATGGTGTTCATCACATTCTCCAATCGCAGGGCATAAAGGGATCGGACTGGACAAGGGTTTAGCGGAACCGCACAGCCAGCAGAGCACCCCGGTCGCCGAGCCTCATTCAGCCCAAAATATCATTATCGCGGGAACCACACGAACAGGCAACTCGTCTTCCTGTCTGACTGAAATGACATGGAAAAGTTGGCTGTAAGTCCTCCGGGCTTCACTCAACCGTCGCCATGAAGCTGTGAAGAAATTGGTATCTCCGCGGCCATTAGACTCTGAACGCTTAATTAGGCTCGGAGAGCCGGAAGGGAATGCGGGGTGCGCATCCGTTCCGGATAGCCCCGTCCCGGAAGGGCGGGGTATTGGACGCCGAGAGATTCACAAGGCTCGAAGAGCCGGAAGGAATCCCGGCGCTCCAATCACTCCGAGGAGAATCAGTGTGCTGGAGTTCCTGTCGGCTCTTCGAGCCTCCTGAGGCTTTCCCGACCGTAACCCCGCCCTTCCGGGACGGGGCTACTTCGTTCCGGCTCTCCGAGCCTGCCCGGTTCGAGGGTCTAATTACTTCACACCCTCCAGCCGACGCGGCCGGGTCCGAAGGAGGCTGTCATCGTCCGGTTTGGGACTGCTGCGCGCGTGAACCCGATGGTCCGCGGCCTGAAGGGCCAGAATATGAAGCCCAGGGCAAAGCGAAGCGGCGCCCTGGGATGAGTGAAGAAAAGTGATCTAGCCCTGAATGGGCGCAATAGGGATCGAGGTGATCATCTGGCCCTTCATTCAGTTCAGTTGATGGCCCGCTCGATTCTCGCTCACTTTTATTCCGCCCCTACAGGGCTCGTCCGGTACTCGTTCGTAACCCAGGGCGCCGCTTCGCTTTGCCCTATTATATTTTGGCCCTTCAGGCCGAAGCGCACGATGCCGAGAAGCTGAGGCAGGCACAGGTAGCGAATTCCTATGGGCTACGTAGCACGGCCCGCGGGGCGCAAAATGTAGAAACTCCAGACCCCTTGAAAGGCAGGGATACAGTCATTCCGCCGCCGGCGCGGCTGATGGGCGCCCCGGACAAGTTCAACGCCCGCCAGCGCCCTTACCGGGACTCGTTTTAATTCGGTTCGGCGTGTGGGTTCGACTGGCACTGTACTCCTGATCGTAAGAAGATACCGTTATGTTCTTTGCCGTGGCCGCCCGGACCGGGAGTGACCTGGTCTATCGGGCTATTTACTGGTCGAAAATTCCGATCATCATCGCCATCGCCGCCTTGATCATATTGGTCATCAACACCGCTTCCAGCTTCCTGCTTAGCGCGACCGATTCCGGAACGACCCGGCTGACTATTCAGACCGCCGGTGTGCTCCTGCGGTTGGGTCTCGGGGTGCCAGCCGGCTTGCTCGCCTACGAATACCTATTTCAGTGGCGATTGAGCCCGCTCCTCCTCCTCTCCCACCGAATCCATGACAGTATATCCGAGGCACCGGACTCCGGGGCAGGATTCCCCGATCGTGTGATCGAATTGCACGTGGCTCCTTTCTATAGGTTTTTCCGATTCCGCCGCCTCAACCTTACGCGCCGCGAACTGACCGCGATCGTCTACCTGGAGACGTATCGCGGGCTTCTGCATCTTGGCCGCAGTCTTCGTGACGGATCCTTTCCCGGCTCACCCGATCTTCTTATGAGGGCCACTTCGCCCTTACTCACGGCCTCCCGGCGCCTCGCGGTCCTCAGGCGCCGGAGGATCGTTGCCCTGAACCCCGGTTTGAATTTCCGGCTTTCGCTCTCACTCGCCTTGCGACGCTACCCGTGGGAGCCGGGGTTACAAGCCCCACGGGTTCCCTACGAAGAGATCTACTTCAAGGCGTCCGAGATTGAGCGGAATCTCGAGTTCCTTGAGCGTGAGGTCAGGAGATTGGAGGAGCTGACTCAGCGGCCGGCTCGCACTCTACTGAGCAGTTCCAACGCATAGCCGATTGGTGTAGCCACGCCGATCGTCCTCGACGGCGTCTCCCCCTCTTCTCCGGCCTCAGCGATTCTCGCCGTAAGGACTCCGACTACGCGACCTCCCCGATCGATGATCGGGCTTCCGCTGAAGCCTTTGTAGACCGGGGCATCAATCTGCAGCAGCGTAGGAGTAACTTTGCTGACGGTAGTTCGGACGAGCGTGGTCGTAGCCCGGTCCTGGTGGGTTGAATTGAGGAGGTCCGTTCCAAGCGGAAAGCCGAGAAAGACCACTTCATCGCCCTGCCGGAGGCCCGACAAGTCAGCATTGAACCCCTCCACCGCGGGCAGGCCAGGACGCGGAGGGATCGTGAGAATAGCCAGGTCATGCTCCACGTCTTCGATCACTACCCTGGCCTCCAACGCATCCTCGGCACTTCGATCGGCGAAGATCACCTTGATGGATCGCACCTGGCCTCCCGAGCTGCTCTTTCCGAGTGCATCGTCGAACGCCCAGGGCCGGACGATGTGCGCATTGGTTACGATATGGCCTTGTTGGTCAGCCGCGAAACCGGTACCCTCGCTCGATCCTTCCGACATCAGCCTCCCGCGTTCGTCGAGCAGATCGAACTGAACCTGAATCAGCGCCACGGCTCGTTGGTTCCTGGCCACCATGTCGGAGAATTCCGGATTCGGACGAAGACCATCGGGATGCGGCCCGGAGCCTCCTCGAAGGAAGGCCAGATAGCCCAGACTCAGCACGGCCGCGATCACGATGACTGAGATCCACAGCGGGGAACGCCGGAATTCATTACTCGCGTGCCGGATGACCGTTTCGACCACCGATGGAACTGAACGGTCGCCGGTAAGCTGACTCCTTGGCTCAGGCGGCAAAGGCGCCGAACGCTTTGCCCTCGATCCGGGATCGGTATCCGCCGGCGACAGCAACAGATCTTCCTGGCTCTTGACTTCGAAGAGCAGGCGCGGGCCCATCCGTCCGAACTCGAGCACCCCGCCGCTTGTAAGCAGGCCCCGCGAAATCTGTTTCTCGCCGATGTAAATGCCGTTAGTGCTGTCGAGATCCTTTATAAAATACTGGCCTTCTGCACCTTCGATGACGGCATGATGCGCCGAAGCCCGCAGCTCGCTCGGGTCGAACACAAAGTCGTTGTCGCTGGCGCGGCCCAGCCGGATTTCGGGTTGATCAAAAAGTCTGCGGCGACCCGCTTGAGGACCCGTGAGGACGGTTACAAGGACCGGCATGGATCAGGTATCACCTCTGGACGGTTCAGGAGCGACGGTCAAGGCGGGAGCGCCCTTGATCTCCTTAAGTTGAATGGTAACGACGCCGAATCCGCCGCTCAGGCGGGCCAGAACCGGAACATGCCTGGAGTCGTTGCTGATCCAGACGATCAATTCGCCCTCCCGCTCGACCAGCCGGTCCTTTCCGAATATGCGCGCGACCACCCGCAAGGCATCGACCTTTCCCCAGGAAGTCTGGATTGGTTCCGCCGCCTGCACCTCGGCCTCCACCGGGACCAACTTTCCTGAGTCGCTGACGGGAACTGTTATCGTCTGCCCGGGCTGGAGGGTCTGGGATCGGATATAGTAGATTGCAGACAGCACATCCTGCACCCATCGCGGCGAAGCCAATTCCGATACCTGTGGCGAGGCGTCGGGCCTTGCCAGATCACGCCGGATCAACATGGCTTTCTCTTCCGCCCTCCGCCGGACGGTCAGCTCGAATACTTTTCGCCGCCCTTCTGAAATCTGTTTCCGGGTCCGATCGGGCGCAAAATCGACGGGATCGACGAAGGAGTCTATGACGTCATGGACGTCCATGCCAAACAGGGCAGGCCAGATTCCGTCGGATACCGCCTCGGCGCGCAACTGGTGGTGATCGGTGAGCGGCGGCTCCGTCGAAGGCTGGAACGAGAAGGTCAACCTGCCCATGGCGCCGGAAAAGATCAGCTTGGAAAATTTCACCTGGTAAATGAGCGTCTCTCCAAGTTCGAAGGGTAGGACGAACTTCTCGACAGGCGGCGCGGCGGCCGGGACGGGTGGCTCCTGGGCTTTGACGCGAACGAAGAGCAACAGGATGAGAAGTACGACCAGGAACCCGATCCCGGCCCGGTATTCCCGGTGCAGCCAGTATCGTCGCCAGTCGAAGCCCGCGCTCACCGGCCGGCAATAGGGTAGGAACCGGGGCAGGAAAAGCGGAACACGATCCTTATAGGCACGGTAGCGGTCACCGAACAGCTTTCCCAAATGACTCTCTTCAGCCTTCATCGTGGACGGATATATAAGAAGGAAGTAGGCGAGAAAAAGCAACAGGGCCGGACCGCTGCCGGAGGCGATGGACAAACCAAGACCGATCAACAAGTTGCCAAGGTAGAGCGGGTTCCGGGTGAACGCGTAAGGGCCGTTCGTCGCCAGCTCCTGATCCTTCATCAGGAAACCGACGGCCCAGGCGCGCATGCCAAGGCCAAGGACAGAGACGCCAGCGCCCAGGAGCAGTGACTCCGGAGTTGGTCGGGCGAGCCAGAGGAAAACTACGCCCAATGCGAATCCCAATGGTATGCGGATGCGTCTCAGCTCTTCGTGTCCGAAACTGAAGCTCATTCGTTGAAGACCGTCGCCCGGCTTCGAGCTGACTCCGACCTTTCCAGTCTCACATCGATGGCCCGGCATAAGTCCGGAGCCTCAATCTTAAGATAGGCACCCGTCGCGCGGCGACGACTGTAGTATCCCGGATCGTCACTCGGCATTTGGAGGACGACATCCTGCGGGCTGAAGGGCCCGTTTCTCCAGGCCTTCGTTGGACCAAAAAAAGCAACTACCGGAGCACTCACGGCGGTAGCAATGTGGGTCGGGCCGGTGTCCCCGCCCAGATATAGCGCCGCTCGTTCGGCCAGCGCGGCAAATTGGAGCAGGGAGCAAGGCGCCGCCATCCCATCGATCCCATGATCGACGAGGAACCGACCGAAATCTGCGCCCGAGGAGGGTGCACAAGGGAAGAGGCTCGCGAGCTGATGCTGCATTTTCAAATGTCGGCTTACGGCTTCGAACATTGCGGGGGCGATCTCTTTGGCGCGCCAACCGGCCCGAGGGTTCAGCAGAGCGAACCTTCCACCGGCGCCGCGAACCGTCGCCTCCGCCCATCGACGGTGCGCCGCGGAGATCGGGAGCACAAACTCCCACTTTTCAGGAAGGGATATCCCCAATCGCTCCAACAGGCGCAGATTCTTGAGAATGACGTGATCTGACGAGGTGACGGGCACAACTTCCGTGAGGAAGATAGCACTCAGCGGCTCCTTGAGGCCAGTGACATCAAATCCGATTCTCCGAGGCGCCCTCGCGAGCGCAAGCGTCGACGAAGACTTCAGCAGACCTTGAAAGTCGATACCGATCCCGGCTTCAAAGGCCGCCAGTCGCCGGATCGTGGTCTTGAGCGCCTCGAATGTAGTCCATGACAGCGGGGACCGACGCCACGCCCGGGTGTCAACGATAAAGAGTTCATCGATCATGGGGTGGTGCTCAAGGAGTTCAGCGCAGTCACGCTCGACGATCCAGCCCAAGCGGACCTCGGGCATTCCTCTTCGCAATGCCGCGAGAGCGGGCAGTGTGTGAACAATGTCCCCGATCGAGCTCAGTTTGGCCACTAAGATGGCCCCGACGACACCCCGCGAACTGATATCAAAACCGGCCTGCCTGCTCACGCATTCATCCGGTCGTGCCGATCGGGTCAGGCTCTCCAGTAATTCGCTCGTTGAATGGGCTTTGTCGTCACCGACAATGGCGACCCTTCCACCGTGGGCGCGGACCAGGTCCCGCTCCGGAACCGTCTCTTCCCGGTAATCCGTCCCCTTGGCGTGGACGTCAGGCTCCAAGGCCTGGATCACGCCGCCCACCGTCTGCTCCTGGAAAATGATGACCCAATCGACGGGGGTCATCGCCGCCAGGATGCGGGCACGCTCCGAGGCCGGCATGATCGGCCGTCCTGGACCTTTGAGCATTCGCACGGATTCATCGTCGTTGATAGCGACCAGGAGAATGTCGCCCTCGGCTTTGGCGGCTTCGAGATAGCGAACATGGCCGGCGTGCAGCACGTCGAAGCAGCCGTTCGCCAGCACCAGGCGTCGGCCTCCCCGATGCGGCTTCCCGAGAATCGGCTTCAGTGCATATAGGTCGCGGATTCTCCGCGCGGATTCGGCGGATGGAATCGACTCGTTCACGTGGATGGATTGAAAATGGAGGAGAGGAGTTCCTCGGTCGTGACGGAAGCTGTTCCCCGCTTCATGACGGCCACGCCGCCCGCGTGATTGGCGAGCGCGGCCGCTTCGAGCGGGTCGGCTCCGGCGCCCAGGGCGAGAGCGAAGGCGGCGATCACCGTGTCGCCGGCGCCGGTGACGTCAACCGGCTCGCGTGGGCCAATGACGTCGAGATGAGCCGGCTCGCAGCCGGTGGAAAAGAGCATCATTCCGTTTCCGCCCAGCGTGATCAGCAGCGATTTCACCTCGAGTTGATTCTGCAGCCGCTTTCCCCCCGACCGGATCGCGTCCATAGAGGAGAGCGAACAGTTCAGGAGTTCCTCGGCTTCATTCAAGTTGGGGGTTGCTGCCGTCAATCCTCGGAACGCCGCAAGCCGGTGTCTCGAATCGACGATCCAAGGGATGGTGGCAGTTCTTCCCGCGGTCAAGAGGTCATCCCGCAACCGGCCATCAAGGAACCCATAATGGTAATCGGAGAGCATCACCACGCTGGATCGGGTAAGGGACCTGAGGCGTCCGGCTGCTCGCCCTCGTTCATGATCGGTCAGCGGTTGAAGGGGCTCATGATCAACCCGAATGACCTGCTGGCGGGAGGAGCCCCCCAGGCCTGCCAGAATCCGGGTCTTGGTCGGGGTGCGATGGCCGGACACTGCCGAGACGCCTTCGCAGTCGATGCCGTGTTCCTTCAAGTGGCCGAGCAGCGCCCCGCCGGATGCGTCATCGCCAACCACGCCTATGAGTTCGACTTTCGCGCCAAGGCTGGCTGCGTTGGCGGCGGCATTCCCGGCGCCGCCGGGCAGCGTCAGCGTCCGCTCCTCGCGGAGGATCATGACCGGAGCCTCTCTCGAAACGCGGGCGATTTCGCCATAGAGGAAGACATCGGCGATCAGATCGCCCAGTACACTGACGTGTACCGAAGAGAATCGTCCGACAATCTCCCCGAGGCGCTCAGGTGGCGGCGATGGCGGTCTCATCGTCGTGCTATCCATGTTACGGCGTCCAACAGCGTTTCGGCTATGTGATCGGGCGGCCGAGACCAGGTGTGCGACTGGTAGGTCCATTCGCCACGCCCATAGCCGCTCAGCACGAGAATGCCCTGCGATCCGACCCCATGCGCGACTCGAACATCAAGATATTTGTCCCCAATGAAGTAACTCTGCGACAAATCGAGGTCAAACTGTTCTCGTGCCCGATCGATCATTCCGGTCTTGGGCTTTCGGCAGTCACAGTCCAACCGATAGGGAGGGGAGCCGGCTGTGGGATGGTGCATGCAGACATAGACCGCGTTGAGTGGCGCTCCGGCGGCCTCCAGATCTGCCTGCATTCTCGCGTGAACTTCATGGACCAATTCCTCCGTGAAGTACCCGCGGGCGACGCCGGCCTGATTCGTTGCGACGATGGCCTTGAAGCCGAGTTGCCGAATCAGCCTGACTGCTTCCGCTGCCCATGGGAACAGGCGGAATCGGCTGAGGTGGTTAACGTATCCCACTTCCTCGCTCAGCGTGCCGTCACGATCCAAGAATATCGCCCGGGCTGCCATTCATCCCACGAACCTTCCTTGAATCTGCAGAACGCTTCGGGCAGCTTCGAGAACGTCGTCGACCTGGACCCCGGTCATGCATCGATGATCTATCGGACAATCCCTCAGCATGCAGGGAGCGCAGGAGACCGGTTTTTCAATAACGACAGCCTGTTCCGCAAACGGCCGGGTAGCGAAGGACTGGGTGGGCCCGAAGATCGTCAGCGTCGGGATGCCAAGCGCCCCGCCCAAGTGGGAGGTGCCGGTGTCGTTGGTGATGAGAAGCCGCGCCAGGCTGACCACCCCGATCAACTCGCCGAGGCCGGTGCGTCCGGTCAGGTCGATGATGGGACGCAGCGCCCGCTCCAGCACGGCGTCGGCGGCACACCGATCGCCGGCCGTGCCCACGATCACCGCCATCATTCCCGTCTCATCGAAGATCCGGTCCGCCACGGCGGCGAACCGATCCGGAAGCCACTGCTTCGCGCGGCTGTTCGTAGCCCCTGGATTTATCACGAAGAATCCTCCTGTGGCTGCCAGACCCATCCGTTCCAATAGTTCGCTCGCTGCAGACTGCTGGCTCGCCTTCGCATAGAGGGATATGTCCGGTCGATCGAAATCCACCCGCGACTCGCCACGCAGCTTCCGCTCGATGCCCGCGATCAGCTCCAAATAGTAGTACACCTGGTGTCGCCTATCGCGGCCCGAGGGTCGCTCGATGGGATAGGTGAGCAACCAGCCGCGACCATCGGTGCGGAATCCGATGCGCTCCTTTGCCCCCAACCGCCAGGCCCTCCAAGCCGAACGAAAGGAATTCTGCAGAAGCAATGCCGCGTTCCATACAGGTATGCGATCGGAGGCCAATGCTCCCCGCGCCGCCATGGCTCTGTCTCCGGTATCCAGCCATATGCCGTCAATGGCCATGTCCAGCTCAAATAGTTCCTTCAGCCCCTCGCGGCAAAGAATCGTGAGGCGATGGTCGTCGAAGACCCGTCCCGCCTCACGGATGGCTGGAAGGGCCATGATGGCGTCGCCCAACCATGTCGGACTCATGATCAACAGTTGTTTGGTCTTGCCTGTCACCGGAGCAATACCCGCGCGGATTATCAAGGAATGCTAACACACGCGCGCCTGCGTGTGCATCGCCGAAGGGATTCCTGGGTTCAGGTTTGGAGTTCAAGCTTCAGCTTGTCCGCCGAGTTCGGAGGAAAGGCAAGCTGAAGCTTGAACTCCAAACGACCTCGTAGGTTACATCGGTAGATAGCTGGCCGCTGACATCGAGTTTCGACCGGGGAACGGGCCGGGGTAGGGGAATCCTTGACTCTGGATGTTCCGATGTTAAGATCACGCGCGATGTTGAACGCCGGCGCTTACAATCCGGCTTGCCCCCGAACGCCGAACCTATTCTCCTTCGTGCGCGCGAATCCGCCGCTTCCGGATGCCGAAAAGAACCGACATTCGTAAGATACTTATCATAGGCTCAGGACCGATTGTCATCGGCCAGGCGTGCGAATTTGATTATTCCGGAACCCAGGCTTGCAGAGCCTTGCGCGCCGAAGGATTCGAGGTCGTACTGGCCAATTCCAACCCGGCCACGATCATGACCGATCCGGAGGTCGCCGACCGCACCTATGTTGAGCCGCTTACCGTGGAAACGCTGGCGGCCGTCATCGAACGGGAGCGCCCCGATGCCCTGCTGCCCACCGTGGGCGGTCAGACGGCGCTCAACCTGAGCGTGGCGCTGGCGGAGGCGGGTGTGCTCGAGCGGTTCGGGGTTCAGATGATCGGGGCCAACCTCGAGGCCGTACGAGTCGCAGAGGACCGCAAGCTTTTCAAGCGGGCGATGGACGAGATCGGGTTAAAGATGCCTGAAGCCGGCTTCGCCTACACGAAGGAAGAGGCACGGAACGTGGCTCAACGGTTGAGGTATCCCATCGTGATCCGCCCGAGCTTTACCCTCGGCGGAACCGGCGGCGGGATTGCTTACAACGACGAAGAGTTCAATGAGATCATTGAACGGGGACTCGAGGCCTCTCCCATCAGCGAGGTGCTGGTGGAACAATCCGTGCTCGGTTGGAAGGAATTCGAACTCGAGGTCATGCGCGACCTGGCCGACAACGTCGTGATCGTCTGTTCGATCGAGAATTTCGACCCGATGGGAGTTCACACCGGAGATTCGATCACCGTAGCGCCGGCACAGACGCTCACTGACCGGGAGTACCAGAAGATGCGTGACGCCGCCATCGCCGTGATCCGAAAGGTCGGCGTGGAGACGGGCGGTTCCAATATTCAATTTGCCGTGCATCCCGATAACGGCGAGCTGTTGGTGATCGAGATGAATCCCCGAGTCTCACGCTCCTCGGCGCTGGCTTCCAAGGCCACCGGGTTCCCGATCGCCAAGATTGCCGCCAAACTGGCTGTGGGCTACACGCTCGATGAAAT
>JACQTD010000285.1 GCA_016210985.1 Acidobacteriota bacterium | reverse complement strand
GCTGGGAAGCCGTCTCTGCGGTGGTTAGTGATTCACTTGGTTTCCACTTGCAAAATGTAGAAACTCCAGCGCAGGCTCGAAGAGCCTGCGCTGGAGTTCTCTGGCGAGAGCGGATGCCAAGAAAGACCCGTTCGATTCGCCAGTTCGTCGCCGATACGACTCTTTCAGGATCCCGAGGGGTCAGGGCGCGGTTCGCACGACGCGGATGCCCCTGTGGCTGGTTCGGCCCGTGGGGTCGTGCGTGCTTGAGTTTGAGCGACTCGACACCCGGGCCCAGTTCGTCCAGCGGAACCAATTCCCCCCACGATATCCCGCGCCTCCGCCCGAAAGATTCGGCCAGGTCTCCTCATTCGCAAGACCGGTGGCGCTGAGCACGCCATCCCCGTGACGTCCATCGTAGGTACGGGCTTCCGGCGAACTGATGTTGACGCACCGCTCCCACACATTCCCCGAAAGCTCAAACACCCACCAGTAGGAGGCGCCCGTCAGTTGGCGGGAGACGGAGGGGTCCTCTGCCGAGGGTGGATTGGTATCGAGAAAGATGCCCACTCGGACCGGACCCCGAATAGGCTGGTCGAGCGGGTTCGAGCTGCCGTTTTGCAAATTGTAACAGCTGTTGGCGTTGGACGGAAGCGCCGTCTCCGTACCCGACCCGTCGGTACCGCTGAACGCGGTGACCTGAACCGCATTCGTGGATCCCCACGCCAGTTCATCCGGAACGGGAGCAACCGGACCCCGGCAGGCTTTTTCGTATTCCAATTCGGTCATCGGCCGCAGACCGGCCCAGTCAGCGAAGGCCATGACATCGTTGAAATTCATGAAATTGACTGGCCGGGTGGGCGCCGTAGTTTGAAACCCGGAATCCGATTTCGTCATGGCGTGGCGTTCGACGCCGAAGGAGGCGGTCGTGTCGTGAACCGCTTGCTGGCCTAGCCCGAGCATGTTCAGGAAATCCATCCATTGCTGGCAGGTGAGCTCGTATTTCATGATCCAGAAATCGCGGTAACCCTTCGGGAAAGATGCCGGCAGGGTCTGCGTGGCGGAGGCGTTGAAGTCGTCACTCCCCCGCGAGGTCAGATTACCCTGTGCCGTCCCCCCAAGCGTGATCGGATCCTCGCTCTGAATCCGAAACGGAGGAAAACCGGCTTCTCCCGCGGCGTAGAACTGGCCTTCCACCGCGCCCTTGGTAGCATCCCCCACGTAAAACGAGACCGCAGGTATGTAGACCATCTCGACCGCGAACACGCGTGTCGTGACCGTCGTCGGATCGCTCACTCCGTCCGCGGCGTGGTCCCAGCGCAATTCCACGCCTTCGAGATTCACATGTCCGAATCCGTTTACGGCCCGGTGCAGAAACACCCCCTTCTTGTCGGCTGGCACCGAGAACATAAAGTCAGGTGGTCCGGGCACACCCGCCATGTCCAACGTGGCGTGCTTCCAGGGCCCGTCGCCCGCGCGGAACTTCATATAGATCCATAGACCATCAAGATTGTAGGGCGTACGTCGGCCAGGACCGGGAAGGTCATTGCGCCAGGAGTAGTTCCACGCGGCATTGAATCTGACAGGCGCCGAAGCCTGATCATGGCTCCCGGCCGACATCACCGGCTCGGTGACAAGCGGGTTCCCGATCGCTGCTGCCTCACCCCCTTGAATTGCATGCTGCCTGCCAACATCGACCCTCAGGTTGGCGAGCGCTATCAATGGAATGGTGATGATCATCAGGGAAGTTCGCCACATATATGGTTTACCAGACATAGCTCCTCCTCGAGCGTGAGAAACTTATCGGCGGTCCTCTTCCGGGCCACGGATCGCGATCACTAATCGAGCTAGTATAGTCCAGGCCGGTACCGATGTACCACATTCCACCATTCAGGGTCCGGGTCGCCGATTTCCCGGTGAGGAAGCAACCCATCTCTTTTCCCTCGAACGGCGTCACATCGCTGTGGTAGACTGCAGCGCGACTTCGACATGGCAAAGGCCGCTGAAGCTAAGCCCCAGCATGACGCTCCGGAATGGGCGGCGTTCTACGATTGTCTTCGCCGGAAGGGCCTGCGCCGAACATCACAACGAGACACGATTTTCGATGTCTTCATGCGCTCACAAAAACATTTGAGCAGTGAAGACCTCTATCGAAGAGTCAGGGAGATGGATCCCAAGGTGGGATTCACGACCGTCTATCGTACCCTTAACCTCCTGTCTGAATGCGGCCTGGCGATCCGATCACAATTCGGCGATGGACTTACGCGCTACGAACCCGGATTCAACACTACCCATCACGACCATTTGATCTGTGTGGAATGCGGGAATGTCACCGAATTCTTCAGCGCGCAGCTGGAGCATGTCCAGGATGAGATCGTGAGCCGGCACGGGTTCGAAATGCAGGAACACAGTCTCCGCATCTGGGGCATGTGCCGGGCCTGCCGTCGAAACGTGAAATCCATGAAGAAGCCCGCGGCCTCGCTACCGCATCGTCATGCTTGAATCCGCTTCCGCGGACCGGGCCCGCCCCGGACCGGCTGCACCCTCCCGATGACCTCCCGCGAGACGTTCGTAATTCTCGATTTCGGCGGGCAGTACACGCAGTTGATTGCGCGGAAGGTGCGGGAGCTCGGCTGTTATTGCGAAATTGCCGGGCCGGGGCTCGATTACGATTCGATCGCCTCGAAGCATCCCAAGGGGCTGATTCTGTCGGGCGGTCCCAGCTCCGTCTACGACCAGGGAGCACCCCGGATCGATCCGCGGCTGCTGGGAGGCGCCTGGCCGGTGCTGGGGATCTGCTACGGTCTGCAATTGGAAGCCCTTGAACTCGGTGGCCGGGTTGCCCCGGCGGATCGGAGGGAATACGGACACACCCGGATCCAGCGTTCGGCCCCCAGCCGGCTCCTCGACGGCTTGCCGGAAAACCTCAGTGTCTGGATGAGTCATGGCGACCATGTTCGCGAGCCGCCTCCGGGCTTCACCGTTACGGCCCGCTCCGGCGACGACATCTGTGCCATGGAGGATGCCGGCCGGGGCATCTATGGGGTCCAGTTCCATCCCGAAGTGGCGCACACGCCCGACGGCAAACGGATATTGCAGAATTTCCTTCGCGGGATTTCAGGCGCTCGCGATGAATGGTCGATGGCATCCTTTGTCTCCGCCGCCGTCGCTGCAATCCGGCAGACGATCGGAGACGGCAGGGCGATCTGCGCGCTTTCCGGGGGCGTCGATTCCACCGTGGCCGCGACGCTGGTGCATCGGGCCGTGGGGGACCGGCTCACCTGCATATTTGTCGACAATGGGTTGCTGCGCGAAGGTGAGTTCGAGCGGGTGATGGAACTCTACCGGTCGCGGATGCACTTGAAGGTAACCGGTGTCAGGGCCGCGGACCGCTTTCTCCAACGGCTGCAAGGCATCACCGATCCGGAAAGAAAGCGGAAGATCATCGGCGCGGAATTCATCCATGTCTTCCAGGAGGAGGCGGAGAATTCAGGATCTGCCGATTTTCTTGTCCAGGGCACACTCTATCCGGACGTCATCGAATCGGTCTCGGTCAGAGGACCTTCGGCGGTGATCAAGAGCCACCACAATGTGGGCGGACTTCCGGATTCCATGAAGCTGAAGCTGGTGGAGCCGCTTCGGGAACTCTTCAAGGATGAGGTTCGTGAATTGGGTCGCCAGCTCGCCGTTCCCGAAGAGATTCTTGAGCGCCATCCCTTTCCCGGACCCGGCCTGGCGGTTCGATGCCTGGGCGAGGTCACCCCCGAGCGGCTGGACGTCCTGCGCAAGACCGATCGCATCTTCATCGAGGAGCTGCGGGCCGCCCATCTCTACAACGAGATCTGGCAGGCGTTCGTCGTGCTCCTGCCCGTCAGCAGTGTGGGAGTCATGGGAGATGCCCGGACGTATGAAAACGTGGTGGCCTTGCGGGCGGTAACCAGCACCGACGGGATGACGGCGGATTGGGCCAGAATTCCCTTCGAGGTGCTCCAGCGCGTCAGCGGACGGATCGTTGCTGAAGTGCGAGGCGTCAACCGCGTCGTCTACGATATCAGTTCGAAGCCGCCCAGCACGATTGAGTGGGAATAGTCCCGTTTCCTCATCTACCCTGCGAGTTTGGAGACCTGAACCGTGAGGCGCGATTTATAGCGCGCCGCGGCGTTGGCGGGCACCACGCCTTTCTGAATGGACTTGTCGATCGTGGAGACGGTCGTGGGGAGCAGTTGCGCGGCCTTCGCCTTGTCCTTCCCGGCAATGGCCTCACGCAATTCCTTGATCTTGGAACGCATGCGCCCGGTGTTAGTACGGTTGACCTGGGTCCTTCTCGCAGTTTGTCGCGCGGCTTTTATCGCTGATTTCGAATGCGCCATCTCACCATCCTCTTTCCTGCCTTACCGGCAAAGGGCCTAAGTATAGGTATCTCCTTTCTCCCCTGTCAAGTCCGCGCACTGATATTGTAAGCTTTGATTTTGCTGTTGAGTGTGGTCGTGTTCATGCCCAGGAGCCGCGCAGCCCGGCTCTGATTACCCGCTGTGTGGTCGAGCGCCTGGCGGATGAGATCGATCTCAAACTTTGCGACTTCTTCGTAAAAGGAGAGCCCCCTCGCGACATTGAGCGGCATTCCGACGCTCTCGCCGGCGATCCGGCGCATGAAGTCCTCGGCTGCACGCGGATCGAGGATGTCATCCGGCAGGCTTTCGGGCGTGATGGCGTCACCGCGGGCAATAATGACGGCGCGCTCAATGACGTTCTCCAACTCCCTTACATTTCCGGGCCAAGGGTATTCCTCCAGGATCTTCAGGAGTTCCGGGCCGAGTTCGGGAGAAATCTGCCGATCGTTCTCGGCGGCGTACTTACGGATGAAGTGCTGCGCCAGAGGCGGGATATCCTCCCGGCGATCCCTGAGCGGAGGGAGTTGAACGGTGATCACGTTCAACCGATAG
Organism: Acidobacteriota bacterium; assembly: GCA_016210985.1. Taxonomy (GTDB): domain Bacteria; phylum Acidobacteriota; class Blastocatellia; order HR10; family JACQTD01; genus JACQTD01. Next base: position 752 of record JACQTD010000285.1, on the reverse strand, counting down.
TAGAGGTCCTCACGGAAGCGTCCTTCCACGACGGCCTTTTTCAGATCGATATTGGTAGCGGCGATGATGCGAACATCGACTTTCTTCACTAGCGTATCACCCAGCGACGTGAACTCGCGCTCCTGGATGACCCGCAACAGCTTCGCCTGAATCTCGGGTGTAATGCTGCCGATCTCATCCAGGAAGAGACTGCCATCATCGGCGATTTCGAATCTTCCGCGTTTCCCGGCGATCGCTCCGGTGAACGCCCCCTTCACATGTCCGAACAGATCGCTCTCGAGGAGTTCGGCCGAGACATTGCTGCAGTTCACCGCCACGAACTGGCCCCGCTCGGCGCGCGGGCTCGAGAAGTGAATCGCCCTGGCGACGAGTTCCTTTCCCGTACCCGACTCCCCTTGCACCAGGATGGTGGAGCGGCTCGGTGCTACCTGTGCCACCAGATCAAGAATCTTTCGCATACGGTGGCTCCGGGCAATGATCTGCGTCAAGTGTGAGGTCTGGCGCAGCGTCTGCTTGAGCACGCGGCGCTCTTCTTCCCTGCGTCGCCTGAGCAGGCCCGCCTCAACTACCTGGAGGATCTGTTCATTCTGGAAGGGTTTCCGTATGCAATTAAAAGCCCCCAATTGCCAGGCGGTCACGGCGGTCTCGAAAGTGGCATAGGCGGTAACGATCACGACCACCGTTTCAGGATCGACGCGCAGAATCTCTTCGAGCGTGCGAATGCCACCCATGCCGGGCATGGAGACGTCCAG
>JACQTD010000284.1 GCA_016210985.1 Acidobacteriota bacterium | reverse complement strand
GATTGTTCACGCTCAGCCGGAAGCCCTCGCCCGCTTCAACTACACCCTCCCGGCCCGGTTGGAGCAGATCATTCGCAAGTGTCTGGAGAAGGAACCAGACCGCCGCTACCAGTCGGCCCGAGACGTTTTGATTGATCTGAAGAATTTGAAGCGGGACTTGGAGGCCGGCGCCGCCATTCTTGAGAGATCAGCCGAACAACAGCCGGTCCCTCATCACCGGGGCTTTGTTCGATCACTATGGCAGGGACCGAGCCGAGCCATCCTGGCCATTCTCATAGCGCTCGGTGCATTGACCGTCGCACAAATCTATTTCCAGCGGGCTCCGGTCGAAGTCCGCGCCGTCCGCTCCTTCGTTCTTCCGCCGGAGAACTGGAGCCTTGCCCTTAACAATCAGCTAGCCGTCTCGCCCGATGGTCGTCGTCTGGCTTTCATTGCAACGACGGTGGAGGGCAACAGCCTCCTCTGGGTACGATCTCTCGACACGCTCTCGGCGCAAGCGTTGGCAGGTACTGAGGGAGGCAGGCATCCGTTCTGGTCGCGGGACAGCCGCTTTCTTGGATTCTTCGCCAATGGGAAGCTCAAGAAGATCGATGCTTCGGGCGGGCCGGCCCTTGCGCTATGTGATGCGCCAATGGGCCGTGGCGGGACCTGGAACCGAGACGGAGTAATTATCTTTGCCCCCTTTTTGACGAGTGCGCTACATCGGGTATCTGCATCGGGCGGCGTCTCCAGCCCCGTCACCGAGCTGGATGAAGCGAGAGGGGAAGGAACGCACCGCTGGCCCCACTTTCTGCCAGACGGCCAGCACTTTCTCTACCTCGCCAGAAGGGATCCCAGGAGCGAGAGTGAGGGGGCAATTTTCGTGGCCTCGCTCGAGTCGAAAGAAAGCAAACGGCTGGTACCCACGAATTCAAATGCAGCTTACGCCCAAGGGCATTTGCTCTTCATGCGGCAGGAAACGCTGATGGCCCAGCCGTTTGATCCCGACCGCCTCGAAGCGACGGGAGACGCTTTTCCACTGGCCGATGAGATTCGATACCTCCCCGCTCCGAACACCATTGGCCTCTTCTCCGTCTCTCAGAATGGCGTCTTGGCTTACCAATCGAGTCGTGAGGGGAGAGACAGGCGGCTCACTTGGTTCGATCGCAATGGCAAGCCGCTTGGTGTGCTTGGCGATGTAGCCCATTACGGTGAGTTCAGCCTTTCACCCGACAATAAGAGGGTGCTAGCGGTCATCCTCGAGCCCAAGACTGGGAATCGAGACCTCTGGAATTATGAGGTGACGCGCAACCTCAGGACACGTTATACCTTCGACCGCGCAAGTGAGGGATCACCGGTCTGGTCCCCCGACGGGAGCAGCATCATTCTTCACTCTAACCGCAAAGGGTATCATGATCTGTACCAAAAGGCGGCCAGCGGGGCTGGCAGCGAGGAGCTGCTCCTGGAGTCCAACATTAGTAAGTATCCGACTAGTCGGTCTCCGGATGGGCGGTTCCTCCTCTATCACACCGTTGATTCGAAAACAGCGAATGATCTGTGGATCCTGCCACTGCAGGGAGACCAGGAATCGAAGATTCCCCGTGGCGAACCGTTTCCGTTTTCGCATACGGAGTTCAATGAATTACGCGGTCAATTTTCTTCCGATGGGAGATGGGTAGCCTACGAATCAAACGAGTCCGGAAGGGGGGAGATTTATGTAGTGCCCTTCCCAGGGCCTGGCGCCAAGCGCCAAATCTCCACCTCCGGCGGCAGACGTCCGATTTGGCGGGGCGATGGTAAAGAGATTTTCTACACGACAACGCCAGGGAACAAGTTGGCGGCGGTGGAGGTCAACGGCGATGGGGCGACGCTGGAGGTCGGCGTCATGCGGCCGTTGTTCGATTATGGTGGGGGCGAGTGGGATGCTTACGACGTGACGGCCGATGGCCAGCGCTTCCTGATCAGCATGGCGGTGGAAGAGAAAGCTCCGTCCCCCATCACCCTGGTCCAGAACTGGACGGCGGACCTGAAGCGGTAGTTCGGAGTTCAACAGTTTGGAGTTCAACAGTTGGGAGTTCAACCTTTAGGTTGTTTTCGCCTGAAGCAACCAAGCTAAAGCTTGAACTCCAAACTGTTGAACTCCGAATACGGAAACGGCAGTTGGGAGTTCAACCTTTAGGTTGTTTTCGCCTGAAGCGACCAAGCTAAAGCTTGAACTCCAAACTGTTGAACTCCGAATAGGGAAACGGCAGTTGGGAGTTCAACCTTTAGGTTGTTCATAATGACAATGAGAACTTTCTACGCTCGCCTGGCCGTAAGCGTGCTCTGCCTACTGACCCTACTCGTGGGCACGTCACTGGCACAGAGTCCGCGGGGCTCAATCGGGGGAATCATCACCGATCCGGCCGGGGGCCTCCTGGCGGGGGTCCGGGTGACCATTTCGAACGAACAGACCGGCTCTTCCTTCGAAACGATTTCGTCCCATGACGGCACCTACCTGGCTCCGCAGTTGCTTCCGGGCTCTTATCGCGTTAAGGCTGAGCGGGCGGGATTCACGCAACTGATGATCAGCCACGTGCAGGTCAACATTGACCAAGCGGTTGTTGCCAATTTGGATCTGAAGGTTGGGGATATTACCGAGACCATCACGGTGGAAGCCGCCGTATCTTTGATTGATGTGGAATCAGGCTCCGTCGGCTATGTCGTGCAGAACCGCCAGATCGTCGACCTGCCGCTCAATGGCCGCAATGTCTTCGACCTGCTCGATCTAACGCCGGGTTCCTTCCGCATCGGGCCAGCGAGTTCTATCGCGGGTGGTCGCACGCTGTCCGCTTCCGCCAGGCTTGACGGCGTATTCGATAGCCGGGGCGGTCTCGGGATCAAGAACATCGAGATGAGCCCGCCGGTCGACTCCATGCAGGAGTTCAAAGTGCATGCCAACAGCATGTCCACCGAGTTCGGCCGCACATCATCCGGGTTGATCAATGCGACGACGAAGAGCGGCACGAACCAGTATCACGGGTCAGTCTACGAATTCTTGCGCAATGATCTGCTCGATTCCAGGGGCTGGGGCGTCGATGAGAAAGCGCCGCTCAGGCGCAACCAGTTCGGCGCAACCTTCGGCGGGCCGATCAGAAAAAACAAGACCTTGTTCTTTTACAACTACGACGGATTCCGCGAACACCGCGCAGACCGAGTTCGAGATCCGGCGGGGTGGTGAGGACACGCCGGGTGCCGACGGCAGCCGAACGCCGGGGAGACTTTTCGCAGACCGAGTTCGAGATCCGGCCCGGCGTGTCGGGCGGTATCCTGCCTATCTATGACCCGTGGACGGGCCAGCCTTTTCCGGGAAATGTCATACCGCTCGAGCGCCTTGATCCGGTTGCGCTGAAGGCCCTGGGGTTCCTGCCGCTGCCGAATCGCCAGCCGGACAATCCTATCACCCAAGCGGGCAACTGGCAGCAGAACAGCGTCGACGTGGAGACGCACGACTATCACATCATCCGGCTCGATCACGACTTCACGAAACATACCACGATCTTCGGGCGCTACATGCTGATTGAACCGGATGGCACCCTCCTCGGCGCCTCGCCCGATTTCGGTCTCGCCGATCCTGATGCAATTGACATTCTCAACCGGAGGCAGAACCTGGCGATCAACTTCCAGCACATCTTCTCGCCCAAATTGATCGCCGCCGTCACAGTGGGCGGCACACGGCTGAGCATCCACCGCCAAGGTGCGGCTGCGGGCCAGGACATCCCCGGCCAGATCGGGCTCAGGGGTGTGGAGCCGGATGCTTTCCCG
>JACQTD010000302.1 GCA_016210985.1 Acidobacteriota bacterium | reverse complement strand
CCGATCTCCTGGTGACGAATCTGAGTCAGAGCGGAGGATTTGTTACCGGAGAAGGAACCAGCGTCATAGACAACACCACGCACATGGCGCTGGGTGCAAATCTATCTCCCGCTGTCGAGAATGAGACGGAGAGCGAAATTGTCGCACGCGTTGTAGAACAATTGATCTATTATCCTCTAAATGTCGATTCCCGTTTCAAGAGCGCTCTGCCGTCTCCTTCCGTTCAGGACAACTCTGTAGCATGCAACGGATCGGGACTCTCACTACCCAGGAGCTTGCTTGCGCCTGAGCAACAGCCAGCTGGCAGGATAAACATTCTCTATCCGCTGGACGGGCAAAAGGCCTCGCCGGGGGAGAAGGTGATGGTCACGGTCCAGCCTCCGGCGAATGCAAGACTCACAACAGTTCTCTTCCTGAGCCAAGCTGGGGCCGACATCGTCGAGCGGTCACCCTTCCAGGCCGAGATGGAGATTCCAGTTGACTTTGTGGGTGGGTTCCCACTGCTCGTCGCCGCGAGAGATAATACCGGCAGGCTTCATATCTCCCGTCCCGTTAATCTCGACGTAACGCATTCAGCGACGCTGATATCCCTCTCCGTGGGACTAGCCCGGTTGTCTATGAGGCTAGGAGCCAGCTTCCGCCTCAGTGTGAATGGCGTCTATTCGGATGGCGTCTCCCGAAACCTCACCCCGGCAAATACGGGGACATTCTATCAGTCGGGGAATGAACAGATTATTGCCGTCGACAGGAATGGGCTCGTCACGGCCCGGGCGGAGGGGGAGACCATAATCCTGATCTCAAACGGCCAGGTTGATCAAGTGATCAAAGTGAAGGTCGGCCAGTGAGCGTGCGTGCCCCGCGATGGAAGGTAGCCTCGACTGTCAGGCATTAGGGCGCTGGTGGGGCTCACGGTCCGCGGAGTCAACGCCCTCGCCCAGACGTCGGGCGAGAAGTCCACGAACTTCGGGATCCATGATTCTGCGAGCGTCGCCGGTCGCAACGATCACGCCGGTTGAAGTCGGAAACCGAGCCGGCTGGCAGCGGTTCGAATTCGATCGTCGAGGCTGAGCAGTTCCACGCCTGCGACCGCCGAACGCGCCGCAAGCGCAGAAGCGAGGTGCAGGGCATCGAGCGTGCGAATAGGCTCTCCTGGAAAGGGTAGCCTCGCCCGTTCGACGATCTCGGGGCTGATCCGCAGGACGTGCCATTGCGTCGCAGCACCACGTAAGTGCGCACGTCGATCGGCCGCGTCGCCCTCGGTAATCTCACTCAGCGCGACAGCGCGGATCACCACGCGTTCGCATTCAATCAGGGTCAGGTCGGATGCCATGACGATGTCTGCTGTTATCAGTGCTCGCCGCACGCGGTGGGGTGCCTCCTCGCCTAACAGCCATGCCAGGACGGCGCTCGACTCCGCATAGAGGATCACCGGCTGCCGCGCTCTTCGTCAAGGAGTTGCCTGGCCTTACCCCGCCGAAGCAGCCGCGGCAGCACCGGATACAGCTTAGGGTCGTTGGGATTACCCAGTGTGACGGCACCCTTACGGGCGAGGGCTACGAGTCCTGAGGGAATTCGATCATCGACCGTTGTTTGGCCTGGAGAAGAAAGTTCAGCGACCACCTCACCGCGATCCGTCACCAGCACGCCTTCTCCCGAGCGCACCTGCCGCACGTATTCGCTGAGTCGGTTCTTAAGTTCTCGAAGGCCAACCGTTTTCATGCTCTTCAATGTAGCGTCATGTGGCTACATTGGTCAAGCGGTGGTTTGGTTTTCCGATTCGAGAAGTATGTGGAACCCCGATGGCGTGTTCTGCGAGTACAATGGCGCGGGTTGCCGATGACCTTCGTGACCGAATGGTTTAAATTGGACGGCACGATCACGGAGGAAGTTGAACATGAACGAAGCATCAATGCAGGCAGCATTACTGGAAGAGAGCGTTTCGAAGGGGATAAATAAGTATTCGGCAAGGGCTTATGCAGCGGCAAGCCCAAGCTCGGGGTTGTCACCGGCCTCGATCCCGCGGCGCGAGCCGCAGCCGAAAGACGTGCAAATCGAGATACTTTACTGCGGCGTCTGCCATTCGGACCTGCACCAGGTGCGAAACGAGTGGCAGGACGCGGTGCCCACGGTTTATCCCTGCGTGCCGGGTCATGAGATCGTCGGGCGCGTGGTGAAAATCGGAAGCGCAGTAAAGAAGTTTAAGGAAGGGGATCTGGCTGCAGTCGGCTGCATGGTGGACTCGGACCGTACCTGTCCCCATTGCCGGGAGGGCCTGGAACAATACTGCGAGAGCGTTCCGACTTTCACCTACAACTTTCCAGACAAGCATCTCGGCGGCGTCACTTACGGAGGATATTCGGAGAGCATCGTCGTGGATGAGGCGTTTGTGCTTCGGGTTTCGGACAAGTCGGACCTGGCCGGCACGGCGCCGCTGCTCTGCGCGGGCATCACGACCTATTCGCCGCTCCGTCACTGGAATGTGAGACAGGGACAGAAGGTCGGGGTAGTGGGGCTCGGCGGACTCGGTCACATGGCGGTGAAATTTGCAGATGCATTCGGAGCTCACGTGGTGTTGTTTACAACCTCCGCCAGTAAGACCGGAGACGCCTTGCGACTCGGCGCGGACGAAGTGGTGGTTTCAAGGAATGAATCCGAGATGAAAAAGCATGTCAGGAGCTTCGACTTCATTCTTGATACCGTTTCCGCCGACCACAACCTGAACGCCTACCTCGAACTGTTGAAACGGGACGGAACGATGACGCTGGTCGGCGCGCCGGACAAACCGCCTCCGCTCAACGTTTTTGGTCTCCTCTTCAAGCGGCGCCGGCTCGCCGGATCGGCTATCGGAGGTATCCGCGAGACACAGGAGATGCTCGATTTCTGCGCCGAGCACGGCATCACCGCGGATGTGGAGATGATCCAGATTCAACAGATTAATGAAGCGTACCAAAGGCTGCTGAAGAGCGATGTGAAATACCGCTTTGTGATCGACATGGCCAGCCTAAGGCAAGGTTAGTCATTCCCGGCTGGGTGAGTCATGATTGACCGATTCCGAGTTCCGAATACGCTTCCGAGAAAGCTTGAAGCCTCCTTGGATTCGCACAACGCAGGTGGACTATGATCATTTCAGGTTTTCCGGACAGCTGCTATTGCCGGCTTTCCATCAACTCCCTGCCGAACTTCAGGACCTGCTGGGCGTGGCCGATCGATGGACGGGACTGAGCGACGAAGGCCGGAAGACATTTCTCGCGGTCGCTGCCAAGATAGTCACCACTGATTTAGGGAATCTGATGGGGGATCTTCGCGTTCGGTGGTGTGGCGAGGGAATCTCCGACTCTGGACTAGAGGGAGCCGTGGCCGGTTTTCAGGTTCCAGATCGCGGCGGCGAGGGCATCGATCTCCTCGCAGGTGTTATAGAGCGCGAGCGAGGGGCGGACCGTGCTTTCGACACCGAAGCGCCGCAGGATCGGCTGGGCGCAGTGATGGCCGGCCCGAACCGCGATCCCCTGTCGGTTGAGCGCTGCGCCGACATCCTCGGTTCGGAAACCGTCCAGCACGAAGGACAAGACTCCCGCTTTTTCCCGAGCCGTACCGATGAGGCGGAGCCCCGGGATGCGCAGGAGCGCGTCGGTCGCGTAAGATAAAAGGTCGTGCTCGTAGCGGGAAACATTGACCATGCCAACGCGGTCCAGGTAATCAATGGCGGCTCCGAGCCCGACGGCATCGGCAATATTCCCGGTGCCGGCTTCGAAGCGTCCGGGAGGCGGCTGATAGGTCGTCTTTTCAAAGGTGACGTCCTGGATCATATTCCCCCCACCATGCCACGGCGGGGTGTTCTCCAGTACGGCCGACTTGCTGTAAACCACCCCAATGCCGGTGGGGGCAAATACTTTATGTCCCGAGAATACGTAAAAATCGCAATCGTAGGCCTGCATGTCCACGCGCATGTGAGAAACCGCCTGGGCTCCGTCCAGGAGCACCAGGGCTCCGTATCGGTGGGCCATCTCGATCATCTCTTCGGCGGGAGTCACGGTACCAAGCGCGTTCGAAACCTGGGCTAGCGCCACGAGGCGCGTCCGGGGACCCAGCAGCTTCTGATATTCATTGAGAAGGATCTGGCCGTGATCATCGACAGGTGCGACGCGGAGCCGCGCGCCCTTCCCCGCGCAAAGCATCTGCCACGGAACAATATTGGCATGGTGCTCAAGCCAGGTGATGACGATCTCATCGTCCTTTTGGATGTTCTGCCGGCCCCAGCTTTGGGCGACCAGATTTATGCCCTCGGTGGCGCCGCGCACGAATACGATCTCCCGCACCGTCGAGGCATTAAGAAAACGTCGGGTCTTCTCTCGCGCGGCCTCATAAGCGTCAGTCGCCCGGGCGGCGAGTTCGTGGGCGGCGCGGTGGATGTTTGAGTTTTCCCGAGCATAGAAACGACTCAGGCGCTCGATCACGCTACGGGGCTTCTGGGTGGTGGCGGCATTATCGAGCCAGATGAGCGGTTTTCCGTGGACCCGTTCCTCAAGAATCGGAAAATCGCGGCGGACAGCCTGCACATCGAAGGGTTGTGAGGAGAGAGTGAGCCCCTGGAGGGCATCCGCAGGGTCGCGTACCGGTCCCATGGCCGCAAGCTGGCGGATCTCATTGATGAAGGAATAGGCCACCGGGAGTTCGGAAGCGCCGGGTTGTGCGGCCGGGCCCGAGACCCGACGGGCCACGAGTTGAGCTTCGGATGCCGGGATCTTCGGCGTGGCGGACGATAGGAATTGATCTGCAATAGCGCGGAGCTCCGCCTCCGCAGGGATTTTTATCGTCGCCGGTGCCGGCACGACCGGGAGTGGCGATGCGGCAGGATAAGAGAAAAGCGGTCTGACGTCATCCAGGAAAGAAAAAGAAACTGCAGGAGAGAAATTGGATGGATGAACTCCTCCCGGGATTTCCGGAAGCGACGGTTGTGAGGTCAGCGCGGGTTGCTGCGATATCGCGGTCTCCATAAGCGTCACCGGGAACGCGCTCAGTTGTGCTTCGGTCGGCATCGAAGTGAGCGACAAGGACTCCGGCACGCTCTGGTGGGCCGGCCCGTATCCGGGCATGGCCTTGAAAAACTCATTCGCCATGCGAGCCAGAACGTCCGGTTCGGGAAGCCCCGCAGGTGTGGCGTGCTCGGAATTCGGCACTACGGTTTGGAACACGCTGTCCGGCAAACCTGCTACCTCTTTTTCCGGCTCATTTGTATTCATGGTATTGACCCACTTCGACGTCTTCCAGCGCGGCAATGGCGTCGTCGACGAGGACCGCCGCCGAGCAATAGAGCGAGATCAGGTAAGAGGCCAGCGCCTTGCTGCTGATCCCCATGAAACGGACCGACAGGCCTGGAGTCTGCTCGCCGGGAAGCCCGGGCTGGAAAAGGCCGATCACGCCTTGTCGTTTTTCCCCGACGCGCAGCAGGAGCATACTCGTCTTCCCGCCCGGTCCTTTCGGTTTCGAAGTGTCATCAATCTGGAGCTTGTCGCTTGGAATCAGTGGAACACCCCGCCATGTCAAGAATGGTGAACCAAACAAGGTCGCGGTGGGCGGGGGCACGCCTCGGCGGGTGCACTCGCGGCCGAACGCCGCAATGGCGCGCGGATGAGCCAGGAAAAAGGAAGGTTCCTTCCAGACTTTGCTTAGCAACTCGTCGAGGTCGTCGGGAGTCGGAGCGCCCTTGCGGGATTGAATTCGCTGGCTTGCCGGTACATTCTTGAGCAGGCCGTAATCCCCGTTATTGATCAGTTCGCTCTCCTGCCGCTCTTTTACGTTTTCGATGGTAAGGCGAAGCTGTTCCTGCACCTGGTCATAGGGATTGCTGTAAAGATCGGAAACCCGTGTATGAACGTTGAGTACCGCCGAGATGGCGCTCAGGGTGTATTCGCGGGGTTTCTCCTGATACTCGACGTAGGTTTCCGGAAGCGCCTTCTCGTCCTTTGCGCCGCATGCGACATCAATCGGCTTCTCGTCGACCACCCGATTGACGCGCAACCTGCCGGCTTCGAGAGGCTTCCAGTCGAGAAGGCGAACGAGCCAGCGCGGCGTGATCGCCCCGTATTGCGGCGGGGTCTTCGTGACATTGGCGAGTTGAGATGCGGCGCGATCGCCTAGGGCATGATGAGTCGTATCTTCAGCCACCTGAACCTCCCCTAATTATTTTGGGGCAACCCCCGGATTTTAAGAATTGAATGGCTCTGGTCCATTACCGGGCGAGATCCTATCGCTCCGGAGTGAAGACGGCAAGAACGACACCCGAATCCATCGTAAATGATGGCACGCGAAGCCGCGGAGGAGCATACGACCGGTATTATCGAGGCTTAACTTGCCAGCCCTGGGGTCTCGCCCCCCCCGCGCCTCGGAGCAGGATGCCGCGCGCCACCGTAGCGAAATGACAGATCGGATTGACCAGCGCAAGTGGAAACCGCTTTCCCCAAGCGCTTGCATCTCATTCGGCCGCGTTTCGTGCATCGATGACTTCATTTGGTGTAGATACTCTGTCCGGTAACCCGATTCGCTTTACCATATAAGGGCTTAGGCGACCTCCGCGGCACGGTACGGGCTTTGCATTTATCAGCGATGAGGAAAAGAACATAGTATCGGAAGCGAGGGTAGAGACCATGAAAACAGATCAGCTCAAAAAGGGAATCGTGCTAACAGGAATCGCGTTGGCCCTTATTGCCGGCATCGGGGTGGCTTCCAACGAAGCCGTGTATGCACAGGGCCGGGATCCGAACTGGTCCTTCAGCCTGCAGTTTGGACAGGGCCGCGGCCGGGGATATTACAACGATCGGTATTACGTTGGCCGCCAGGCTTACAGCCATCAGGTACGGCGTGGATTCCGGGATGGACTCGATCGGGGCCGGGAAGATTCCCGTTACCGCCGGTCCTTCAATCCAAATCATTCAAGTCACTACCGGAAGGGCAGCGCGGCGTATCGTGACGGGTTTGAGCGAGGTTATGCGCAGGGCTATCGTCAATCCCGAGGCTTCGGTTACCGGCGGTGGTGATGGTTTGCGTTCAAGGATTGAGTCAACTTGTTATTGGCCGTCAACGTCCGGCCTGTGGTGTTGCAGAGACTTCCGGAGGAACGGACGCCACACTCCTCAGCTTGACGGCTTTTTCGAGATCACCGTAGGCCACCGTTCTCCCATCGGGCGAGAAGACTGCTGACACCACCGTGTGAGCCGTTGGAAGGGTCCATAGGATTTCTCCGGACGAGAGATCCCGGAGCTGCACGTGAGACGGAAGCATGGCGGCCTTCTCATTCCAGCCGCCGCTCAAAAGCATGCGGCCGTCGGGCGAGAAGGCAAGCTGCGAGATCAACTCAGGCTGGCCGGTGAATTTGCGAACCACGCTCCATCGGCTGGTGTCCCGGAGGTAGATAACCTTGTCTGCTCCACCCGAGGCCAGCAGCTTCCCATCCGGGGAGAACGCCAGGGCGAAACTTGAGAGCGTCATGTCGGTGATCGTCCGCAGAAGTTTTCCCGTGCGTGAGGACCAGATACCCAAATTGGTATCGGAACTTGCTACCACCAGCGTCTCGCCGTCAGGTGAGAACGCCAGGGCCCAGGGTTCGCCCACGCCGATTTCGGCTGCCCAGCGCAAGGCTCCAGTTTCGACATCCCAGAGCCGAATCGTGTGATCATCGGCGCCGGACGCTAAGCGGGCGCCATTGCCCGAAAAAACCATAACGCCCGCGGGGCGGGTGTGGCCGGTTAGCTGACGTGTGACCCCTCCCGTGTTGAGATCCCAAATCTGAATGGACCCGTCCTGCAGTGATATCGCAAGCCGGTTTCCGTCCCGTGAAAAGACGCGGGATCGATAGTCTTTTCGCTTCAAATCGAGAGTCCGCTTCGGCGTACCCGTGCCGGCGTCCCATATGCTGACGCTTCCATCGACGGCCACGCCGGCCAGCAAGGAGCCGCCGGCCATGAACGAAACGGTGGCGATATCCGCCTCTGCGCGAAAACCGCGTCCTTCCGCCGGATTCTGGGCCATGGTCGCGACGAGAAGGGCGCTCAGCAGGCTCCCCATCTCACGCTTTCTCCATACGGAATTCAAAATTGACGGCGGCATGCACCCTTCCGTCGACCTCATGTAGCGTCACCGGGCGGATAAGCTCCGGGTTTTCTACCAGTGGATCCCGCTTGTAATTTCGATCCGGGTCCCCAACGAAAACCGGGTCGGTAGCAAAGTAGATCTGGGTGACCAGCGTCTTGTGGCCGGGCGAAGTCACGATCGCGTGGATATGCTGTGCCACCCGGTCGGGATAGTGACCTGGCATGACCGTTTCGATTGCATAACCGGTCCCGCAAGTGGCGGAAACCCGCGCGCGATAGCGGTAGCCCTCAAGATCGTATCGCCCGAAATGATCGGTCTGCCAGACCTCAATCCAGGAGTCGTAGAGGTCCTTCCCGCTCAGGTCCGTCACCGTGCCCGTGACCGTCAGGGGAAGTCCGGGATCGCCGGGCCCCCGCAGGATAGCGGTTTCAGCGGCGCCCTTCTTGAAAAACGGTCCAAGCGCATTGGTCGGCGTGGCCTTATAAATTTCCTTCTCTTGCGTCCATAACTCGAACAGCCGGACATCGGAAATCGGCGCAGCCGCAAGTAGTGATCCCCCGGCAATGCACTTCTCCAGCGCCTCCCGTCGTGTAAGCTTCCCGCTTCTCATGGGCCCTCCTCGGACGTCAAATTCCGAATGGAATTCTCTTGCTCGCGCGTCGGTAACCCAAGAGTACACCACGCGCATATAGGCGACTGCAAGGCCCCCGAGAAATTGGTACTGTCCTAATCCTTCGTTGGTGGAGTTTTGGTCCGGTCGACGTCGCGTCAGCTACGACTGAGCGCTCGACCGATCCCGATCAGGATACGAGGTGAACCGAGTTGGCCTTTATCGTCGCGGTCACCCACTCGTTCTCTCTCAGATTGAGTTCGTCGTGCGCCCTGCGCGTGACCACAGCGGTCAGGGGAATACCGCAGTCCAATCGCACCCGCATGACAGGTCCTTCCGGGTGGATCGAAGTGATCCGGCCCCTCAGGTGATTGCGGGCGCTCGTTCCTTCCGGGACGTGGCGTTCGAGCATGACCTCTTCGGCGCGAATACAGAGATGGACACTCGACGCCGCCGATTCTCCGGTATCCACCGCATAGAGCCGAATACTCCCCGTCTGGACGACCACCAACCCGTCGTCGGTCCCGACGATTTCGGCGGGGAGTACGGTGTCGACGCCCACGGCCTGGGCCACCGCACGATTCGCGGGATGGTCGAAGACAGCCTGGGTTGGGCCGAACTGCTCGATCCGGCCGTCGATCACTACCGCCAGCTGGTCCCCCAGTGTAATGGCTTCGATCCGGTCATGGGTCACCACCAGGGCCGGCACGCCCACTTTCAGCAGGAGTTGACGCAATTCGGCCCTCAAGTGCCCACGGGCGACATTATCGAGAGCCGAGAGCGGCTCATCGAGCAGGAGTAACCTGGGTGTGGGGGCCACGGCTCGCGCCAGCGCAACGCGCTGCCGCTGGCCGCCCGAGAGCTGTCGAGGATACCGGTTCTCGAGGCCTTGAAGCCGGAAGAGTTCCATAAGCTCAGCCACCCGGGAATTTCGCTTTCTCTTGCTTTCGCGGCCCAGGCCATACCCGATATTCTCGTCGACCTGCAGGTGAGGAAACAGCGCATACTCCTGAAAAAGATAGCCTATCCTTCGCCTCTGCGGAGGAAGCGCGATTCCGTGCTCGGCATCAAACCAAGCCTCGTCACCGTAGCGGATAACTCCCTTTTCGGGCCGCTCCAGACCAGCCAGACATCGCAACACCGTGGTTTTTCCCGAACCGGACGGTCCAAACAGGACTGTTACCGAGGAACGCCGGGTATCGAGTTGAAGGTCGGCCTCGATCGTGCTTCCACCGGGATAGGACTTGGTGAAGCGGAGGATCAGTGCGTTGTCCATACGGCCAGAACCCTCTTTTGTAGCGAGTACGTCACCGCCAGCACCAGGAAAGACACCAGGAGGAGCAGCAGTGCCGTTTGCCCGGCGGCCTCATAATTCAATGATTGCACCTCGTCATAAATGGAGATCGACACCGTGCGCGTTTCACCCGGAAGGTTCCCTCCCACCATGAGGACTACACCGAACTCACCCAGCGTGTGAGCAAAACTCAGCACCATCCCGGTCAGGATTCCAGGGGCCGATAACGGAACGATCAGGCGCCGGAAGGTCGATATGCGGGATGCGCCCAGGCACCAGGAGGCTTCGATCAGCCGGCGGTCCACTGAAGCGAACGCGGAGGAGAAGGGTTGTACGGTGAACGGCAGGCTGTACAAGATGGAGGCGATTAGAACTCCCTGGAAGGAGAAGGGGAGCAGTCCTCCGGTCAATTCCCCGTACAAATGCCCGACGGGACTCCTGGGACCTATGGACATGAGCACGTAAAACCCGAGAACCGTCGGAGGCAGGACCAGCGGTAGTGCTACGATGGCCTCCACCAGGAACTTCCAGCGCCGCTTGGAAAAGGTCAACCAGTAGGCGATCGGCGTTCCGAGGAACAAGAGAATCACCATGGTCCAGAAGGAAAGACGAGCGCTCAGCCACATGGCTTCCCAATCCATGGCTCATTCTCCCGGCAGGAAAAAGCCGTACTTGCGGAGCACTTCGTGGCCGCGCGGCTGCGAAACAAATGAACGAAAGGCCCGAGCCGAATCAGGGTCCCTGGCCCACTTGAGAATGATTCCGCCCTGGTCCATGCGGGGATAAGCATCCAACGGAATCTCCCAATAACGGCCTGCTTCCCGCACTTTTGGCGCGAGTGCAAGGGAGAGAGCGACGATTCCGATATCGGCCGACGCGCTCTGGATGAACTGAAGGGTTTGGGCGATGTTCTCCCCATACACCAGTCGGTCCTTGACCCGTTCAAACACGTTCGCGGAACGCATTGCAGCCTCGGCGGCCTTGCCGTACGGCGCATGCTTCGGATTCGCGATGGCGATGCGGCGGGCAGCGGGGTCGTTAAGCGCCTGCATGCCGAGCCGCTCGACGTCAATCTTGGAACTGGCTGGAGCCCAGATCACGATGCGTCCGATGGCATAGCAAAAGTCTGAGTTGGGCAAAGCCAAACCCTGCTCGCTCAGTTTACGGGGATAGAAAACATCGGCGGAAAAGTAGATATCAAACGGAGCCTGGTTCAGGAGCTGAGAATAAAAGTTACCCGATGAGCCGTAGGTTACGTCTACCTGGACCTTGGGGTGGTCCTGTCGGAATTGTTTCACAATCTCGTCCAAGGCGAACTTGAGGTCGGCGGCGGCCGCGACTCGCACTTCACCGATGGCCGTGACATCGTTTTCGCCGGCCTCCTGCCGCGCCATTCGGCCTTGGCAGCCCGCGAAGCACAAAGCAAGAACCAAGGTGATAGCAACCTGAGCGAGATGGTCCAGGCGCTGTTTCCTATTGCCGGGCGGGGACGGCTCCCGATCGGATATGGAGGCGGGGATCAGGTTCGAGCCCGTCGCGCGCCAGCATTTCATGGAAACCGGTATAATCATTCCCCGAGTCCCCTCCAGATCATCGGCGTCCGCCGCCGCGCCAGGCCAACTCCGTGGCTACGTAAAAATAGTCGGATGCCTTGATTGTGGGACTTCCCGGCACATGCCGCGCAAATGAACCCTTGGCGAAATGGGAGTACCCGGTTTCTATCCGTAAATACGGATTGATTCCCCACCGCACCCTGGCGTCGACCTGATTTCCAAGGAATGTGCCGGATCGGCCGGATGGATCCCGGAGGCTCGTCCCGACCCACTGATCCCGGGCCTGGGCCAGCCATGCAAAGCGATGGGTAACCGCGACGTCGACCGCCGGCGTGATATTCCAGGCCGCTCTGTAAGCCGGTGAATTGAGATTGGAGCGGGTGAACGTACCCATGATTCCGGTCGGTCCGAAGTCGAAGAAACGCGCCCCATACAGGGTGTCGAAGGCGCCGCTCTTCCGGTCATTCGGGTCGCCGTCTCCACTCGCGTAGTCGTACAAGCCTGCAAGTCTGAGTTCCTTCAGTCTGGCGATGGTGTAGCCCAACTCCGCATGTTGAAAGTGGGCGAGATGGTCGAGCGCGCCCACGCTGCCGAATTGCCAGACCGATTCCAGCTCGAAATCGTAGTCGCCGCGCTTGGGACTCTTGAAGAAGCGAGTGCCGAGGGTTGAGAACCGGCGCTTTTGCGTCCCATCCGACGGGCTGTGGTGGAGCCCAAGGTAATAGAGATCGGCTTTCAGCGTCCTCTTTCTCCAGGCGGAGAGAAAGATCCCCCAGAAGAAATTCTTCGGGTCCCTGCGATCGTCCATCATCCCCAGTCGCCGGGTTACCGGATTGACGAGAAAAGTATGAAGCTGCCAGTCATCCGGGTTGCCGAGGGACCATCGGACGCCGTCAAAGGCGTTGGTCGTGTTCCGGAAGCTGTTCCTGGCCACCAGCCTCCGCTTTCCCAGATCCATCGTGAATCGTCCCAAACGGAGGGAGCTGGGAAGCCGGCTTCCGAGCAAGTCCTTGGATGCCATCTCCATATTCAGTTGCAAAAGATCGAGCCGGTTCTCATGCGCATTCGTAACCCTGGAGCCCTGGTCATCTAAATGAACGCGTGAATCTGCGAGTTCCAGCTGAAAACGGACGGGACCGAGGATTTCCTTCAGCTCCAATCGCAACCTCGTGCGTTGCGCGAGCTGCTGATCGCTCCCCGTCTCTCCCCTGCGAAAACGGTTGCTCAAAGTTTCATACCGCGAGCGCTGCTCGAATTCCAGACCGAGCCACCGCGGCCATTCCGGCCGGTCCCGGCGTCCGGGTTTCGGATCAATCCCGTCGCGCTCGAACGCGCCCGATGGTTCATCCCGCCACAGTTGGACATCAGGATTCCACTCTGGTGTCGTGAAGGGTCCGCCGGAAACAACTCCACCTTGAGGATCGTACAGCCCGCCGGTGGTCTGGCGCGTGCGGGCTGGAGCCGCTGTCATGCCGATTCGCCCGAAGCCGCAGCCAGCCAGAACGACAAAGGCTAGTCCAACACCCGAGAGGGATCGCGACGGCATCATCCTCGAATGACCATCACTTCCGTCGATTTGATCAAAGCGAAAGCCCGTGTGCCGATCCTGAGATCCAGTTCCTTACAGGCGGATCGGGTGATGATCGATGTGATTTGCTGCCCGCCCACGTCGAGCGTGACCTGGGCCAGCAACCCGTCGAACTTCACGTCGGTGACCTCACCCAGCAGTTTGTTCCGGGCACTGATCGAATCCATACCTTCTGGTTTCACGCGCCGCGACCTTGGGGGAGTCGTGTCTCCCGTAAGTCGGTCGACCTCGCTGCGCGGAATCCGGTGATGCCCGCCGGGCGTTCGTACCGAGCGAATCTTTCCCTTGTAGATCCACTGTTTCAATGTGGGATAGCTCACGCTCAACTGGTTGGCGGCATCCTTAAGCCGGATCATTTCCATGGACGGCCCCCTTATACGTATTCATCCACTTGATGTCAATTACTATAGAT
>JACQTD010000309.1 GCA_016210985.1 Acidobacteriota bacterium | reverse complement strand
TCAGCGGCGGCGCGCAGCGCCGTCCGCTGCATGCTGTTGTTAGGCCGCCCCTGCATCTCGCGCCTCGTTCACGGTCACGTAGTAACCATCTGGATCGCGAACGACAAACGCCAGCATACCCGTGCCGTTGTCCTTGTTCGGCGACTCATGAATCGGTGCCCCTAGCTCTTTGGCCCGGACCCACGCTGCATCGAAATCATCCACGACGAACCAGAGTAGCAGGCCATTGCCAACGGGACCGTCTCCCGGGTCCGAGAGAGGCGGCCAAGCGTGATCGCCCTTGGGACCAGACGGCCCCCAGTGGTGCAGGCACAAGAGGATCGTCCCAGCTCCATCGTGAATCTGATTGAAAACCGTCGCTCCCGGGTGGTTCTCCTGCGCCCCCAGTAGCGTCATGTACCACTCGGAACTCTTCTTGACATCCGCTACGGCGACAATCGGCCATGGTCGCTTCATGATCAGTTCTCCTCGTGCCGGCCTAACGTTTAGCATCAGCGGCGGCGCGAAGCGCCGTCCGCTGGATGCTGTTGTTAGCCGGCTTCATCCGCCGCCATGCGGGCCTGCATCGCCTGAGCCTCAGCGAGCCAGCCAAGCAACTCGACATCCAGATCGTTCAGCGAGCGGACAAGCACGTGGTGGCTGACTCTATGGGGGCCGACTCGCTCGGCACGAGAGATCCGTCCATCACTGATCTCATGGTCCAAGATGAAACCGACGCGGAGGTACTTCCGACGCACTGCGATTCCGACGAAGTGGTGGTTGCTGACCAGGTTGATTGTCGATTGGACGGCATCCACCCGGAGAGGACCGCTTCGCTCAAGTGCGCGTCGAAGGGCATCGAAGAGTGATCGCATAGTCGGGTCCTTGCCCTGAAAGTGATCCTCGATCCTGTGGACCCTGCACGAGTGCGCTTGCTTCGGCTTTGCGAACTGCCGTCCGCAGCGCGGACAAGGCCACAAAGGCTTCGATCTCGGACTCGCACGCTTGGTCATCTGTCGCCTCGCTGGTGTCCGGCTATTGATTAGATAGTTTCCATATAAGACTACTGCGCCAGCTTGGATCGGTATAAGCCATTGGGGTACAACCCTTGGTAAGTTCTTTCCTTTCTGGGAACTCATCCTATTTTCCAAGCCCATTTGGAATGTTATATGGTTTCCAAATATCACCCTAGCAATCCCTGGACTCAAACGTGTCGAAGAGCGCTCGGTCCTGCATGGAAGCACTGACCCTCTCCTTCACGGCCAGGTGAGTCAGGAAAGCGCTGATTTGTGGTTCAGCCATCTCCTTTGGGTGGTGGACCACGTGATGAAAGATGAACCGTCTCACCCAGTGGCAGGAGGTTCGCTCGGTTCGCGGGCTGTAATGCCCCGGCCGAAACACCCTTGGATGCCGGTCCAGCAACTTCGTCTGGCGCCCAACTCGACTATCCTTCGCCGTTGGAACGGCTGGGTTACGAGGATCGTAGCTGTTCCTCGACTCAGCTACCAACATGATTGGACCACTTGTCCTCTTCGGGCATCGGGTCTACCGCTCGGAAGTCGGTTCTCCGAACGAAGTCCCGCGACACCTCCGCGGCTACTCTTGCCTTACAAAACCCTCTGCTCGTCTGTCCGGATCCCCAGGACCAAGCCAGAGCACGACCAGATTCAGTGGATGACGATCGGTGGGCATTATGCGCGCGGCGCGGGTGGTTGTCAAAAATCCCTCGGACCAAGCCGTTTCGGGGAGGGGAGTCAATCCACTTGGCACCAAAGCTGCCAGCACGGGTGTGCCAAGCTCGGTTCATCACCCGCAAGGCAATTCCAGGCGCACGGCAGGTTCGAGAATCTCCTTCGCCGGGAATGGCAGTCCCGGACACCAATCGTCCCGTCTCGCCGATCCATCTTCGACGAGTGCAGGCGGTGGGAATTGCTGTCCATTTTCTGTACTTGTACCGGTGCAGAAACCCGGCTAATCCTGCCGAAGCGGCGTCCCGCGGGAATTCGTTGTTCGGCGTGCGGGAGCGATTGGCGAATATGGCTTGCAGTTCGGAGTAGAGAACCGCAAGAACGCTCCGGATGATTAGCCATCAAGTGGTCCCTCGTAACCGCTTGATCTGTAAAGAAAATATCCGGGTGTGAATGAACTGTGAATAGATTTTCGGCCCGCATTCACAGGATTCTCGGCTAAAATGACCACCGGCTAACACCGATTCGGCTGCCAAGCTTCCGGCCCCTGAACTGCAGCGAAGTGGCTGAGCTGCCACTCATGCCCTGGTGATCGATCTCTGCGACTAGACCGTCTCCTCGCGCCGTGTACCAGCATGCCCAGCCCGAAAAGCGTAAAGGGAAGTTTTGGCTCCTCAGGTAGGACTCGAACCGACAACCCTCCGGTTAACAGCCGATCCAGGCCGGGTGGCTCTGCCGGTAGCCTCCAGCAATAGCCAACGATTTCAACGCGGGAACCTGATTCCGACCGTCGCGAGCAGGCATCTTTCGGTAGGGGTGCATTCATATTTCCATTCATACTTCGGCTCGGAAAATCCGGTAGGCTATCGGATGTTCCGTCACAACTCTTTGGATGCAAAAAGGATGATCGCGACTATGAACGGGGTATGAATGAACTAATGATCACGATTCACATCCTTTTTGGGGCACGTTGACTGCGTATTGCTAACCTTAAGTCACTGGGTTGTCGCTGGCTCCGCGAGGACAAAGTGCTTATAACGGGTGGATCTTTGGTACGGCCAGGAGCTGATTCCCCCCTCCCAGACTTGTTTCTGAATGGGCATCCCAAATATCATACGCGCAGTTCTCCGTTTACCGGCTAGGCGCGCAGCAAACGGCGGCCGACGCAATCGTGAGCCGCCGCGGCTGAAGGGGTGACGTTAGGTTTCACGCTCCCATGGTCGCAAGAGGAACGAAGTGAGCATCATCACTCCAAAGGGGCTCAAGATTCGCCTCCATCCAGACCGCGTTGAAAAGGTGTTAGCGCCAATTCACGATCGCTTCGATCTTGCTGTTGCGTTTCGTGATATTGAATTATGGGCGGACCTCCCTGGTGCTGCCCTCGCGGTTACCTCTATTGGTGCCGCGTGGATCACAAGGTCATGGGTTCTCACCCTTTTCCTTGCCTGCCTCGCCTTTCTCCTCGCCAACCTATTTCAGCAGTTTTTCTACTCTCGAACTCTCAAGAGGGTTCTACCCCAGTTTCTCGGATCGTGGTATATCGCTCCACCTGTCTCGTTGATCATAGGCTACATGCTCTATCGTCGGGGAGCAACCGGCGCTGCGGTCACCCAGCTTGCGATCGTCCTGGGTTCGACTGCTGGCCTGGCTGACCTCCTCCTATACGTCTTCATGCCTGTCCGACTCGCCGTACGAGCTCTTGTAGGCCGGACGGTACGGGACCTTGGCGACGTCGAGTTCGCGTTCATTCGTATCTTGAACCAGCGGGCTCGGGAGGTCGGAACTTCACTCGACTGGACGATTTATGATCGACGTGAAACCTAACAACACGCTCCACCTGCCGGTCCGGCCGATCACCCGCCTCGCTTGTGCACTAACCGATAGCGTCCAAGTGTCGCGCGCGCAAGCCGCGCGTCCGTCTCGGCCCGCAGGTGAGCGCGAGCGTTGGGCATCATAGTCCGACGCTCCAGCCCACTACGACCCCAGCGGCCAATGTTTGACGCAATCATCTTCAAGAACGCGATCGGGCCTGGGCCCCTCATTGATGTCGGAGCCTTGGCTGAAGCGATGATCTTCTATGGCCGCGTGGGAATCGTCGGGAACACCGCAACGATACTAGATCTGCTTGCACGAGTGTCGCCGTCCGTGGTGCTCTCTCTCTTACGTGATCGTAGGTTGGAGTTCTACTACCTCACTGACCAGATAGGTGTATCCGCTACCCCATGCAGAGACCGCATGGATCGTCACAACCTAGTGAGGGTCTCCTCTCCAGATCACACGATCGAAACGGCTGCCTACAAAACCTTTCTCGAAGCGGCGGGCGATACGAGTCAAGCGAGGATCGGCGCGAGGCAGTTCACAAAGCTTCTTTCAAACTTAGATCATGCCCAGTTCGACCAGGAGTCCATACTCCAGGCATTGTCTGATCACAACGCGTCCGCAGCGTCGGTGGGGCTTCTATTACAAGAGGTTGTACCGAGCTTTTCTCAACCGCCCGATCTGCACTTCTCAGTGCATCGCGAGTCGCAGGAACTCTGCGTAGACACCAACATCGACATCAAGACAGCAAAGAGCTACGTTGCCGTATTGTCGGGCATAGAGAGGGACTTGAAAACGATACTCAAGGACTGCCCGGACCACTTCACGTTTAAGAGCGTAAGCGAGGGCTTGATAGACATCCGGGATTCTCAAACGGCTGGCGTTGTGGCCTTCGCCAGAGGCACTCCCTTTGCGACGATGACCGCTGGAACCCTGAGCGTCGCCAGGCAACGGGTCAAGGTCAACGCCCAACAGCTCGACCAGAATCGAGCGACAATCGAGCAACTTGACCGGCGGCTGTGGCCAGCGGCTCACGGCCGCCGATCCGCTCAGCAATAGCATGTAACGGACGGCGCTTCGCGCCGCCGCTGAACGGCAAGGCGTTATGTGTCATCAAAGCACTGGAGTAAACTTATAGTATGAGAGCAAACTACACGGCGGTGGTGAAACAAGACGCGGGCTGGTGGATCGGCTGGATTGAGGAGGTTTCGGGCGTTAATTGTCAGGAAAGAACCCGAGATGAACTGATTGAGTCGCTTCGTATCACCCTACGTGAAGCGCTTCAGTTGAATCGCTCTGATGCGATAGACGCAGCAGGTGATGATTTCGAGGAATTAGAGATCGCCGTATGAAGCGGCGGAACCTGATTCGGCACCTCGAATCACATGGTTGCGAGTTCCTGCGAGAGGGTGGTCGGCACTCCTGGTGGCACAATCCATCTCAGAAATCCATCTCAGAACAAGCGTTCCGCCGTTCCGCGGCATCGGGAAATCAACGAGCAGCTTGCCCGAAAGATATGCCGAGACCTCGGTATAGAGGATCCCAAGTGACACATAACCAGCCAATGGAGCAGACGCTTGGTAGCGCCGCTCATTGGCAGCGTTAGACGGCGAGGGATCGGTTGCGACCCTGCCATAAGTCTCCGACGCTTGCGCGTTGTTCTCGCACCTGACGGAGGTGCCCAGCACACGATGAAACGCGGGAGGACTACATGCTCACATCGATTGCAGGTCTGTCCGTGATTGTGACGGGAGCGAGCAAAGGCATCGGCAAGGGCATCGAGAAAATCTTCTGTCAGAAGGGCGCCAGGGTACTTATCGTCTCGCGCAAACTCAAGGAGGCCGACAGGAGGCCGAAGCCTGCGCCGAGGAGTTGCGTCGCGCGGGCGTGACGGCAACGGCCTGCGCGGGCGATGTCACCAAGATCCGCGATATGCAGATGATGTCGGATACCGCTGACGTTGTTCATGGCGGAATCGATGTTCTGTGCGCCAATGCGGGTATCTTCCCGCAGATGAAGATCAAGGACCCTTCGCCGGAAGACTGGGATCAAGTGATGGCGACAGATCTTAAGGGTACATTTCTTGCCATCAAGGCCTGCTTGCCGCACCTCAAGAAGTCCAATCAGGGCCGCATCGTGATCACGTCTTAAATCACGGGACCCGTCACGGGCTTCCCAGGCTGGAGCCATTACGCTGCGGCGAAGGCCGGCCAGGTTGGATTCATGCGCACAGCGTGCATCGAGCTGGCCAAGTACGGCATCACCGTCAACGCAGTGCTACCTGGCAACATTCTGACCGAGGGGTTGATCGCGCTCGGACCGGACTACGAGCGTTCGATGGCCGCCTCTATCCCGCTAAAGTAGCTCGGTACGGTCGAGGATGTCGGCTACGCAGCGCTATTCCTGGCCTCCCAGGAGGCTTCCTACATAACCGGACAGACGATCATGGTTGACGGCGGCCAGGTCCTTCCCGAAAGCCTCGATGCTCTCGCTCAGGCATAATACAAGGACAACGCTAGTAGCCGCCCCTCCGAAGCCATAGCCGACCGAGAGTCGCGGTTCATTCGGGCTCGCCGTCTAAACAACAGTATAGAGCGGACGCGCCGCAAGTGGCGCGGCCCCGGAGTTTGTACATAACCTACGCGACTCTACGTTTGAAAGCGTTCGAGACCAAGCATATGCTCACATGCCGATGGTGAAACACGCGCTTGGTCTCAGGTCTCATCGTCGCGTTGCGCGCTGGCAGCCGCCGCGCGTTCCACCGCCGACCTACCCAACAAGCAACCGGCTCGCGTGCACGTCGGCGGTAGCCACGTGCCCGGCCAGATACCTCGATCGGCACCGCGATGTGCATCCGACCACTTCCCGCGGCCGCAACGCCCCGCTGGGTCCAAGTAGGTCGGAATCCTCGTCACGAGGCCGGCGGTTGGGCCCGCGGCTTCCGCCAGCGGGCAGGGGGGCCCCGGTCCCTTTGGATGTAGGTTGGTGGTTGAACGCGCGGCTGCCGCCGGGCGCAACATGTAGAAACTTCAGAAACAAATCAGGGGGGGTCAGGCACGCGCAAATGTGTATTCGATACGCTATCCGTAGGTCTGACTTCAACGACTCTCTTGCAATCACTGGGGCGAGTAGAGGGACTTGAACCCTCGACCCCTTGATCCACAGGCGTTTGCTGGCGGTCGCTCCTGCCAGAGCGTCACAGGAAGCGCCAGTGGTTTCAACCAACAAGCCGATTCGCTTCTGACAGAAACCCGCAGCTTCCGGCGGGGGTGCATTCACACTCCTATGCACAGCCACTGAGGCCAGAATCTGGTTGTCGGCGATCAGCGTCGATGTAAGGGGCAGCCAAGGGGGATGAACGACATCTGGGCCGTTGATCTGCCTTGAGCAAGACAATTATCATGGAATCGCATACAGTGATGGCGTCAGGGAATAGGGAGGAACCTATGAGGCTAAATCACTTCAATCAGACATCGTTCTTGTCACTGGCTTGGGTCACGCTGATTGCCTTCGCCACGTTGCCGCAAACGGTCTTTGCTTATCACAGCCAAAAGAAAGCGAACCTGGAACTCAAAGACCAAGAGCTATCGCCGACTGTTTTCACATACCAAGGCCAATTGAGACATGGCAGTGAACCAGTCAATGGCCATTGTGAGCTTCAGTTCACATTGTACACGGCTCAGACTCGTGGGGATGGGGTGGGCTCTGTCCTCCACGAGAACTTGAACCTGATCAATGGATCGTTTAGCGTGCTGCTTGACTTTGGCGGTGCCATCTCGGATGGAAATGGGCATTGGTTAGAGGTGGCCGTGCGTCCCAGCGGCAGTCATGAGACTTACACGGTGCTGTCGCCGCGACAGAAGTTGGCTTCCACCCCGTATGCGATCTTTGCTCAGGCTGGGGCATGGAGTTTAATTGGGGTTCCAGTGGGAGTCCCGGTCAGTACGGAAGTTGGCGCCACAGTCCCAGAGAAGATGGAGACTGAGGCTGAGTTGGGGAGTGAGGAGGTGGTGGAGAGTGTTCGGCTTGATCAAATTGGTCAAGGTGGTGTGAAGCCAACTACAGGAAGCAAAGTGGCCTTGGCTCCGCTGGGGACACCCAACTTCTTAGCCAAATTCGATGGGGCTGGCAATCCCACGGCCGATTCGATTATCTTCGACAATGGTAATGTCGGCATCGGGACGACGACACCCGGCTTCCCGCTGACGTTTCCCAACACGCCGGGAGACAAAATCTCTCTTTGGGGTCAATCCGGCACGCATTATGGATTTGGGATCCAAAACTTCCTCTTGCAAATTCACACCAATACCTCTTCCGCCGATATTGCTTTTGGTGCCGGCAGTAGCGCTTCGTTCACCGAACGGATGCGCATCAAAGGCAATGGCAACGTCGGCATCGGGACGACGGGGCCAGGCGCGAAACTCCACGTACTTTCTTCAGGAGATATCGCACATGAGCTTTTTGATACCACGGCGACCACCAACAAGCGCGTCCGTATCAATTTCGCGCAGAACGGCTCCCAGCACATGGAGATCGGTACTGATTTCTCTGTCAACAACACAGCGGACCTTTACATCTACAATCGGGCAACGGGTCAAACTGTCGCCTACTTCAATCCCAGTGGCAATGTGTGGTTTAACATGATGGGTAATGTCGGCATCGGAACGACGACGCCCGGCTTCCCGCTGACGTTGCGCAACACATTGGGAGACAAGATCTCGCTCTGGGGCCAATCGGGCGCTCATTATGGGTTTGGTATTCAACCCTCGCTGTTGCAAATTCACACCGAGGGCCCCTTTGCAGACGTTGCTTTCGGTACCGGCAGTAGCGATTCGTTTACCGAACTGATGCGCATCAAGGGTAATGGCAACGTCGGCATCGGGACGGATAGTCCGATAGCGAAGCTGGATATCCATGGGGGACCGATCCATCTCAAGAGTCCTGGTGGAACTCTGCGTGCGAATCTGAATGAAACACTGAGTGGAGCTGGTGGTTTCGAGACATTTGGTCCGAATGGCCTGGAAAACATTCGGATCTCTAACATGATTGACAACCCTAATCACGGGGCCATCTCAGTTCTGGATGTCAACGGCAACTCCCAGGCCGACATGTTTGTCGACGACAATGGGTTCGGCACGATTGTTACCAAGGTCAACGGAACCCAGCGGGCTCGAATCGAGGCCACCCCAGCCGGTGCAGGAACAGTTCTTACTTTCGGTCCTAATGGTCGTTTCAATGCGCTCATGTTCCAATCCGAGAATCCGAATCATGGCGCCATGGCGGTCGCCGATGCCAATGGTACTATCAAGGCATCACTGACTGTGGACACAAACGGGAACGGGGTCGTCTCTGGCGCCGTCAAGCAATTTCACCAGGCGCATCCTACGAAGCCCGGGATGGAGATCGTATACGCCAGCATTGAGGGACCGGAGGCGGCGGCGTATGTACGCGGGACCGGACGGCTGGTCAACGGTCGCGCCACCATCGCGTTGCCCGAACACTTCGCGGCCATTGCCGCTGAGAACACGATGACGGTTCAACTGACCCCGCACTCGGCGACCTCGACGGGGTTGGCCATCGTGGAGAAGAGTCTCAAGGGCATCGTTGTCCAAGAACTGCTCAATGGAACCGGAAGTTACAAGTTTGATTACTTAGTCATGGCAGTTCGACGAGGATACGAAGACTACCAGCCGGTTCGCACTGAGGGCTGGTTAGGGATAACTCGCACCTTGGAGGGCCTCAAGTCAGACCACGCCAGCGCTGAGGCAGCGGAAATTCTCGGTCAACCCAAGTCTAATCGGTGACAAGGAGACGAGACAAAATGCGAAATTCGGTTTGACATGACAGTCCGTAAGAGCAGGATTCAATGAGCGGTGGGCATAGGGTTACGCAAATCGCACGTGGGGTGACAGGCGTATTGAAGAAGCCAGGAGGGGGAGCAGGTCGGCTCGGCCAAGCACCGGCCTCGGTGGCACCGTAAAGGTATCGACTAGGCTTGGAATCGGATCTCTCATACCTCATGCTCCCGGCACAGTTCCGCCCGACAGCAATAATTCCGGTGCTCGAACGTGCGGGTCAGCCAAACGATCTGGCGTTCAGCCGCGTCGAGGCGAGCTCTGTTTGCGAGCCGAGGGAACGCGCCGGGGCCTTGCCTCGGCGCGCGTCGGCTGCAGCGCCGTGTTAGCCACCGACATGAACCACCTGACTCGCCTTCAACTTCCTCAGTACCTCCAGAATCTGCGGCACCAACGGCTGCAGATCACCGAAGCGGTTGCTACGCGCTCTCAGAACCACCACACCAAACTGGACCCCAGTAAGGTTCTGCTGAGCCGGAAGGTTTCGATCGACAGTGATGAAAGCCTCAAACCTGGCGGAGAGGAGCTGCATCAGCTCGCCATTTTCTTTGCCCGCCCAGCCAGCCTCTGGAACAGTGTGAACTTCGTGGCCGGTCAGCTCTCTCTTGAGACGCTTGGGAAGGCACTCATCGAGAAGGACTCGCATCGACCCTCAAAGCCTCACGCGCAATCTCAAGCGCCCCGATGGCTTGATCGCGACTAACGGTCGGGAAGTCTTCGAGAAAGTCGTCGAGCCGATCACCGGCCTCGAGATAATCAATGAGGGTCTGAATCGGGACTCGGGTGCCCACGAAGACTGGAGTCCCACCGAGGATGCCTTCTTTAATTTCGATAAGCTCTGGATGCGACGTCATGGAACTGTCTCCAACCTAATCGTACTGCGGGACGAGGACGTTGTCACGTGTGGCTAACCATGATTAGGCCGACCGCCACTCTGCACAGAATCGTGCCGCATCAGAGTTCGGGCTCCTTCGTGAGTGTGGAGAGGATGTGCCCGGCGCCCTCGATAAGCTCTCTCACGACCTCCGCAGCGGGCTTTATCTCGTTGACCAAGCCGACACCTTGGCCTGCAAGATAGTCCATTGAGTCAAGGTCGCCAGAGGCATCGGGGGTAGGCGGAAAGCCCATGAAGCGCTGCAGTGGAACAGTCTGGCCACCAATCTTCGTCTCGCCTATCGTGGGTTCATCGGGTCGCTGCTCGCTACCGCGCTGTTCCTCGGGCAGCCACCGCTCGACGAAGGGTGTCCGCAACGTCCGGTGCGGTGCGTTTGGCCATCCGAAGCCGAAGAGGGTGGTTCGTACGGTCTGGTCTTCGTTGGCCTCAAGAATCTTCTGCTTGTATACGGAATGCGCGTAGGCCTCGGTAGTGGCGATCCGCCGCGTCCCGATCATAATTGCCTGCGCACCGAGAGCCAATGCAGCCACCAGGCCGCGAGCATCCGCGATTCCTCCGGCGGCCGCAACGGGGATGGGCGCTACCGCATCAACGACGCGCGGCACAAGTGCCACCGTGCCTACTTCTCCTGCGAGGTGGCCGCCAGCCTCGACTCCCTGCGCGACGACGGCGTCAACGCCCGCTTGCGCCGCTCGCTGCGCACCTTGCACCGAGCCAACCTGATCGATGACTTTCACGCCGGCGGCGTGCGCCCGGGCGACGTAGGGGGTCGGATCGCCCCAAAAAGTCAACAGGACAGGCACTCGCTCCTCCAGGCACACGTCCACGATCGCTTCAATCGAAAAGGGCAGATGCGGTCCGCTGAGCAGCACTCCCAGTGCGCCGGGATAAACCGGCGTGGAGTCGTGAATGAAAGAGTCACACAGGAAAGGGGTAGCGACCCATCCTGACCCCGAGTCATGCGTTCCAGCCCGCAAGGGATGGAGCGAAGCGTTGACAGGGGCACATGCAGGCAGGGTATGGAGCTCTGGAAACAACCGCGACCAGAGTGCCGACGCCGTTGGGAGAGGCGGAAGGCCACACTCCTGCAGGCGCCAGCGCAAGCCTGCGGGGGACTCCGCGCAGTCGTAGACCCCTGGCATGCATGGAAACTCCACGCGCGAGAACCGGGAGACCCCACTCACGTCCGCCGCGGATCGTGCGGCGGACCGGCCGGAGAACGCTATGAGCGGTAAGACCGGCATGTACGTGGGTGGGGAGTCGGACGATTGCGTAGTACCGACGAAGTGTCCGAACAAAGGGGGAGAACCCCCGGCGGAGGGCATGGAGGGAAGGCGATCGACCAAGAAGAACACTGAGCAGCCGACCGCGTCGCGGACGCAGAGCCGGACCAGCGCGTCGAGCGGACTGCTGGGTGTGCGCCAAGTGGCGCGTAAGGACAAAGGAGCGCGGTTCACAGCGCTGCTGCACCATGTCACGGTGACGCTGCTGCGGGAAAGCTACAACGCACTGAAGCGGGAAGCTGCACCCGGAGTGGATGGCGTGACCTGGCAGGAATACGGGACGGACCTGGAGACGAGGTTGGTAGATCTGCACAGCCGCGTTCACCGGGGGTCGTACCGGGCGCAGCCTTCCAAGCGAGCCTACATACCGAAGCCGGATGGACGGCAACGACCCCTGGGCATAGCCGCCCTGGAGGACAAGATCGTTCAACAGGCGGTGGTGAGG
>JACQTD010000278.1 GCA_016210985.1 Acidobacteriota bacterium | reverse complement strand
GCCCCAGGCCTTACCCTGGGACCGCTCGCCACCAGCGTACTGTAGTGCGGATGCTCATTGCTGTGTCGCGGGCAAGTTCGGCTGCGAAAGGGGCATGCAAGATGCATGCGGTCCCAGGGCAGACCTCGCGGCTTCGCACCTCCGTCCGTCGGACCACTGCCAGGCTTTTCCCTGACCTCTCTACACCGACCCCTGAGTTGAGGTGTGCCCGCCTCCGGATTTTGACAAGATCCCGCCGGCGGTTTGGTAGAATGTCGCCCGTTTCCGATGCATCCGATCCTTCAAGGAGGAAAGCCCTACCTCGGCGCCGGACTGGTATTCCTGCTCGCCGGTCTTCTCTATTCGAAGACGCTCGCACCCACGGTCACGCTGGTTGACAGCGGCGAGCTGATTGTGGCGGCGGCTGGAGCCGGGGTCGCGCACCCGCCGGGGTTTCCTCTCTATCTCCTCATTGCGCATTTGGCTACCTTGATTCCAGTGGGCCAGGTTGCGGTTCGCGTGAACGCCGTATCCGCCCTCTTTGGTGCGCTGACTGCGGCCATGCTGGTCTGGGCTGTGTTCGAAGCTCTGGTGCTTGTTCCGCAAGGCGGATCAGCCGATTCCGGATCCCCGAATGTGGCCTCGAGAAAACAAAAAAAGCCGGCGAAGCCGGCGCCGGCAGGCCGCGAACTTCCCCAGGTCGGATCAACCTATTACGATTTCATCCCGCCTTTGACGGCCGGCCTGCTGCTGGCCTGTTCCCGGACCCTCTGGTCCTTCGCCACCATCGCTGAAGTCTACACGCTGAATACATTTCTGATCGTGGCCATGCTCGCGCTCATTTTTCGTTGGGGTAGAGCGCCTGGGAGCGCAGGCATCCTGCCTGCCGCAGCGCGGCCTGATCGCTGGCTCAATCTGGCCGCGCTGGTATTCGGCCTCGCCCTGGGCGTTCACCATGTGACGGTAGGTCTGATGCTGCCGGCGCTCGGGCTCTTCGTCTTAAAGAGCGAAGGTGCGGCCTTCTTCCGCAGCCGTCGCCTTGGCATCGCTGCGCTGTGGGCGCTCCCGGGGCTGCTGGTTTACGCATACTTGCCGTTTGCGGCCGCCCGGGATCCGATACTCAATTGGGGCGATCCCCGGAATCTCCAACGGCTCTGGTGGCACGTTTCCGGCCGGCAATACCAGGTCAATCTGTCAGTCTCACCCGAGGTCATGTTCGACCAGGCCGGGAAATTCCTGGAACTGCTACTCAGTCAGTTCGGCCCATGGTGGCTTCCCGGAGTGCTGGTGCTGGCCGTGGCGGGGATGATTCGCCTTCATCAAACGGAGCGGCGCCTGTTCTGGTGCCTCGGACTGATCATGTTCTCAGACCTGGCGTACTCGCTGAACTACGAGATTGCCGAGGACAAAGATGCCTACTACCTGCCGTTCTTCATCTGCTGTTCGATCGCGTCGGGATTCGGCGCCGGGTTGTTTCTCGATCGGCTCCGGCGATGGATCACTCCGGTTGGCGGGACGGTGGTCCTCGGTGCCATGGTCATCCTCTGCCTGGTTTGGAATTACCGATTCAACGACCGGAGCGAGTACTACATCGCGCGCGACTATGTGGAAAACGTCCTGAGCACCGTCGGTCCGGGAGGGATGCTGCTGACGCGTGATTGGCAGGTCTATTCACCCTTCCTGTACCTCAGGGAGGTCGAGCGCGAGCGAAGGGATGTCGTGGCGATCGATATCAGCCTCCTGAGGCGCTCATGGTACTTCGACTACCTGCAAAAGTCGTACCCGGAATTAATGTCCAGAAGCGGAGAGCCGGTTTCCGCGTTTCTCGAGGATCTCCTGCACTGGGAGCGCGACCCCGATCTCTTCCAGCGCGATCAACGCCTCAATCAGCGAATCAGTTCACGATTCTATGACATGATTCTCAGTCTGGTCCGGGAGCAGATTCGAACATCGCCCGTCTACGTGACCTCTTACGACATCGCCACACTGACGGAGGGGGCGGACAGTGAACTGACGAAGGCGCTGATGGAGACCTATCAGCTGGTTCCGCAGGGCCTCGTATTTCAGCTCTTTCATGACGGCGAGTTCCACCTGCCTGCCGAGTCCCGGTTTCAACTGCGGGGCTTGGGCGATGGGACCTTGAATCTTGAAACGGACGACGTTTTCAAGATCAAGGTGCGGCCGGTCTACCTGAACATGCTGCTGAACCGGGGACGTTACCTGGCTGCCCACCGGAGGTTTGCCGAGGCGATCGAGGCTTGTGACCAGGCGCTCGCGCTTGATCCCGAATTCTTGCAGGCGAGGGAGCTGCGCATTCAATGCGCGGCTGCATTGCAGGGACAACCTTTCCCCGCCATCCGATGAATCCTTGAGGCGACCAGTTCGTAGTCCCGCCTTCAGGCGGAATGTTTTGCCTCAGCAAGGCCCGCCTCAAGGCGGAACTACGAGCGGCGCGAGCCAAAACAAATGGGGACTCCCACTGGTAGTGGAAGTCCCCTAAATCACGACCCCGCTAACGGCCGTGTACGGAAATTGGTTCTACTCGATTTCGGTTTGCTCGATCCCCGGATCCCGATCACTTCACCACATGATCGGGATCCGGCCGATTCAGCGACCAGGCGCCCGGTTACTACTCAGGGACGCAATCGCATTCCGAATCGAGGATGTTCGAGTCAATGATGCCATAGACAACATACGGCGGGGACTTGGGTACCCACAGACGTACATTACCCGACTGGCTAAAGAAATTGGCGGCACCTTGGATCCGGTTTGGATCCATGGGGTCGCTGATGATACCGATCTGCGTTGCACTCTGATTAACAATGAAGCAGGTTCCGGTGATGATGGTTCCGTCTGGCAACTTCCAGCAATAGGTTGCCGGATCGGGATCCGCCACCGTTCCCGCGGCTGTGCAACTACGCGAGATCACCACACAGCTTCCGGGAACCTGGTCGTGCTCCAAGATCAGGGTGAACGGAGTCACAGTTACGTCGAAGCAGCACTCGTCCGTGTTCCCGGACGCATCGGTCGCCGTGCAACAGACCGTCGTCGTACCCACCGGGAAGGTAGTACCCTCCGGCGGCGTGCACTCAATCGTCACTTCACCGGGGCAGTTGTCAGTAGCGGTAACGCCGTAATCATCGACCGTGGCTCCGCTACAGAACGGACCTTGACTGACCGTAATACCTTCCTCCGGGCAATCAATGACTGGATCTGTGCTGTCGATGATCGTCACGTCGAAGCAGCACGTGTCGGTATTCCCTGCCGCATCCGTCGCTGTACAGCAAACCTCCGTTGTCCCGACAGCGAACATCGAGCCGGACGGTGGTGTGCAGACAATGGTCGGCGCCGGGTTCGGAGGCGAGCAGTTATCAGTCGCAGTGACTACAAAGCTGACCGCTCCCGGGCATTCTTGAGTAATAGGCATCGGGCAGGTGATTTCGGGAGGAACGCTTTCGGTGACCGTCACGTCGAAGCAGCATTCGGCCGTATTCATCGATGCATCCGTCGCCGTACAGCAAACCTCTGTTACGCCGACATCGAAGGTCGATCCCGACGGGGGCACGCAATCGACGGTGACTCCAGGACAATTATCCGCTGCGCCTGGTGTACTGTAAACCACGACTGTACTGCACCCCACAGTGGTATTTACCGGGTCAGGCGCAGGACAGCCATCTGGGAATGTAGGATCTTCCGTGTCGATCACGGAAATGTCGAAATCACAAGTTGATGGGTCGACGACCGCGCCATTCTCCGTGCCCGTAGTGCAAACCACCGTCGTGGTCGTGCCGACCGGAACCACGACCGGGGAGGCAGGATCGCAGTAGACACTCACCCCAGCGCATTGGCTCGCGGGAGTTGTATACGAGACCGACGCTGAGCACATCCCTTCATCATTCGGCACGTTAAGCATATCCGCAGGACAGGTCAGCTCGTCCCAGCACTTCGTAGCGCAACACCGGAACGGTGTGTTGTTCCCGTCCGTGTCATCGCCGCAGACACAGATCACGTCGGTTCCAACCCCACCCTCGTGCGTATACGTCCAGCTTGCCGTTCCCATCGTAACTGTGGTGTCGAAACTCTGGCCGGCATTCGGGCCGCTCGAGATGGAGAAGTGGACCGGAGTGCCTTCGCTTGCCGCAACGGTGAGGGTCACCGTATGCATTGCTCCAGCAACGTTCGGATTAACGGCCTCTTCGGGATCCAGACTGCAACTGAGCGGGTCGTCACAGCTGATACTCAGCCGAAGTTTGCCGCCCGGGCTGAAGCCATACGAGCTAACCCTGATCCAATAGTCTACTCCCGAATCCGTCACGAAGGAGAGCGCCGAGGTAATGCCGGTTATGCCTACGCCAATGTCGTCGTTACATACCGGCTGATCTCCGCAAGTCAGAGGATCAAGATCGCCACAGGCGGGTCCCACGAAGACATCTAAAACCGTATCGTAGGTGCTGTCCGCGGTGTTGATGGAAACGGCGCTTCCATCACCCGCAAGAAGGTACCAGACCGAATGCGAGCCCACCGGATTGAGCGGCGATCCACATTCGGATTCCAGCTCGCCAAATTCCGTGGTCGCCCCCGTGGTATCAAGCGGGGTAGCATAAATGGTCAAACCTCCGGGGCAGCTCACCACTTCGGCGTCTGTGCAGTTGTCATTATCCGGAGCAACCGGGAAGAGTTGCTGGGGGACCACTTCCGAACCCTGGGCGAGATCGGGACGGATCAGCCCGACCAGCCTCTCCTGCATCTGGGCCAGTTCGACCTGGAGCGGCTTGATCTTGGCGATAACCTTCGCCGAAACATTCCCGGACCCTTCCATCTTCCGGATTCGAGCCTTCAATTCCCGGATCTCCTGCTGCAATTGGACCGCCTCAGGCGTCTGATTAAGCTCGTACTTCCCGTCCTGCCGTCCCTTCACGGGCGCCGAGGCTGCCGGCTGATTCTTGACGACCTTCAGGGACTCCTTCCGGGTCGCCTTGTGGGAGGCAACGCCGGCTGCCATCACAAGCGTTGCAAGGAAGATACTACACAGCGGTACCAGCTTCAGAACTCTTCTCATCACAACCCTCCTTGGAATGCCCATGCGGGCTCTGGGGGTAATGCAAGGCAAGGCTCGACATGGGGAACGGTTATTCTAAATATTTCTGGGTCACAACTCTGGTTCAGCGCGACGATCGGCGGGGAAGCGTTTGCTGCCCCACAATCCCGATCACGCTTGGCAATTTAGGCGCCGTACGATCTTCGGCTCTCCAATTGTTCGTTTGAATCCTGAACACGCGGGGTCTCATCGTGTCGTTTACGACGATCTCCTGCACAAGTCCACCTCTCGAAGGGGTGGCACCGTGCACTTGCGGGTAACTGCGGAGTTTCAAGACTACCCGGCTGCCGGAAGGATCGTGTCACCCGGAAGCCGTCGTGAACTCTTGCGTTAGTAATCATATACTATCTTGTACGCAAGTCCAGTGATTTTTTTTGTGCGGTGTCCGGGACCATCGTGCCGGGGCAGAGTGGTTTAGGAGCATCCCGTGGTGCTCCCACAGTTGTGGCAGCGGTAACAGGAGCCATTGCGCACCATAATAGCGCCACAATCCGGGCAGGCCGGGGCGTCGGCCTGACTGATGAAGGTCGAGGACTTGTTCTCCGCCGAATATCGGACGGTGTCGCCGCTCTCAAGCGCGGCGGCGAGCCGGGATCGGACCTCCGGCGTCATCACCCCCAGTTGCGCCAGCGCCTCCCCGGCAAGGAACCTTGCGGCAAGCCATCTGAAAATATAATCAACAATTGATTTAGCGACGCGGATCTCGGGGTTGGTCGTCACGCCGGAAGGCTCGAAACGCATATGGCTGAACTTCTTGACCATAGCCTCGAGCGGCACGCCGTATTGGAAGGCGAGCGAGATGGCCGTGGCGAAGGCATCCATGAGTCCCGAAATCGTGCTTCCTTCCTTTGCCACGGTCACGAAAATTTCACCCGGGGAGCCGTCCTCGTAAGTCCCGACGGTGATATACCCGTCGTGAACCATGCCATCCTGGCTGGTGATCGTGAAGTGGTGGGTCAAGGCGTTACGGGTATCCGGCAGGCGCCTCCGTGCCGGCGCCGGGTCGGCCGGCTCGGCTGAGCTGGAAGCGGTCCCCGTGCTCAATGGCTGGGTCGCCTTAGAGCCATCCCGGTAAATCGCCAGCGCCTTCAATCCATTTCGCCAGCCTTCAATATAAGTCTGGGCGACCTCATCGACCGTCGCCTCCCCGGGAAGGTTGACGGTTTTTGAGATCGCTCCACTGATGAAGGGTTGCACGGCGCCCATCATTCGTACGTGTCCCATGGGGTGAATTGACCGGGCCCCATTCACCGGGCGGAAGGCACAATCGAATACCGCCAGGTGGTCAGGATTGAGAAAAGGTGCGCCTTCGATCGTTCCCTTTTCCTCTATGTGCCCCATCATCGCTGAAACCTGTTGATCGGTATACCCGAGCCGCGCGAGCGCGGCGGGCACGGTCTGGTTGACGATGCGGATCTGGCCTCCGCCAACAAGCTTTTTGTACTTAACCAGCGCAATGTCGGGCTCGATTCCCGTGGTATCGCAATCCATCATGAAAGCGATGGTGCCTGTCGGCGCGAGCACCGTGGCCTGGGAGTTCCGGTAACCGTAAGCATGCCCGAGCGACAGGGCTTCATCCCAGGATTCGACCGCGGCCTGGAAGAGTTCGCGGGGGACCAGCCGGCTGTCGATCTTCTCGATGTGTTCCCGGTGCTTTTGAATGACGCGGAGCATCCCATCCCGGTTCTCGGTGTAGCCGGGGAACGGTCCCATGCGGGAAGCGATCCTCGCCGATTCCGCATAAGCCTCGCCCGTCATCATCGCGGTGATGGTGGCGGCGAAGGCGCGTCCGGTGTCCGAATCGTAGGGAAGGCCCCGCATCATGAGCAGCGCACCCAGGTTGGCGAAGCCAAGTCCCAGCTCCCGGAAATCGATGGCATTCCCCTCAATTTTCGAGGTCGGGTAACTCGAATTCCCGACGATGATCTCCTGGGCCAGGATCACGATCTGGACCGCGTGCCGGAAGGCCTCTACATTGAACTCCCCGGAAGGATCGACGGTTCGCATCAGGTTGATCGAGGCCAGGTTGCAAGCGCTGTCGTCGAGGTGCATGTACTCGGAACACGGATTCGAGGCGTTGATCCGGCCGGAGTTGGGACAAGTGTGCCAGGCATTGATCGTCGTGTCGTACTGCATGCCCGGATCCCCGCATTCCCATGCCGCCTGGGCGATCTGGCGCAGGAGATCCTTGGCCCTGACCTGCTTGACCGGCTCGGTCGTGGTAATCGCATTCAGGCTCCAGTCACCGTCCTCCATGGCCGCTTTCATGAAATCGTCGGTCACGCGCACGGAGTTGTTCGCGTTCTGATACTGAATCGAGATCCACCCGTCGGCATCGAGCGAGGACATGTCGAAGCCCGATCCCGCCAGCGCGCGCGCCTTACGCTCCTCTTTCGACTTGCACC
The DNA here is from genome assembly GCA_016210985.1 of Acidobacteriota bacterium. Taxonomy (GTDB): domain Bacteria; phylum Acidobacteriota; class Blastocatellia; order HR10; family JACQTD01; genus JACQTD01. The sequence goes on along the minus strand of JACQTD010000278.1, from coordinate 11,878 downwards.
AGACGAACTCTTCGATATCCGGATGATCGACATTCAGCACGACCATCTTCGCGGCGCGCCGGGTCTTCCCCCCTGACTTGATCGTGCCGGCGATGGCGTCCGCTCCCCGCATGAAGGAGACCGGGCCGGAGGCCTTTCCGCCCTTGGAAAGGAACTCCTGCGACGAGCGAAGCCGGGAAAGATTGATACCGGATCCCGATCCGCCCTGGAAGATCTTGCCTTCGGTGCGATACCACTCAAGAATCGAATCGATGTCGTCCTCCACCGAGAGGATGAAACAGGCCGAACACTGCGGCTTCGGTTCGAATCCGACATTGAACCAGACAGGGCTGTTGAACGAGGCGATCTGGTGCAGAAGGATGTGCGAGAGTTCGCTCCTGAACGTATCGGCGTGGGCCTGTGAAGCGAAATAGCCGTCTGTCACCCCCCAGTGCGTGATCGTCTCCGCCACTCTCCGTATCATCTGCCGCACGCTGCGCTCCCGCTCGGGCGTACCCACTTTCCCGCGGAAGTACTTTTGCGCAACGATGTCGGTCGCCCGCTGAGACCAGAACTTCGGAAACTCGACTGCCGGCTGCTCAAAGACAGGGACGCCGTCGCTGCCGACGATACGTGCCGTCCGGTTCTCCCATTCAACCTGATCGAAAGGATCGACCCCCGGAATGGTGAAGTATCTCCTTACTTCGAGTCCGCCATCCTTGCCGGAACCACTCCTCGACAGTTCGCCTGCAGTCTTCATTTCCGGATCTCCCTCGGTGGAAGGGGCGTCGACGCTCGTCTCCCCAGACCTTGCCCCCCATCGTGAACGGTTTTGTAGTCGGTGGAACGCCAGGTCGGCCGGCTCTTGTGTGCTCCCTACGTGTGACCAACCCCGGGGACGCTCAACCGAATGCGGAGCGACTATACACTCGCCTAATAGTGGTTGTCAACGAGATTATCCACAACATCTTGTGCTTATCCTTACTGGCTGAACCGCAAGGGTTTCCGTCCGCGACGTGACGCCCTTCAGGGATGCACAGCTTGGCCACAAGCGATTCACAGGATACGCACAGGTTTCCCAACCCCTGGGTGGCCCGTCAACTCTTTCGAGGACCTTGGGTTACCTGCGGAGAGTCGCCCTTTAGACGGCACACCGCGGAATTCGCGATTTCGTTGGAGATCCTAAGGTGTGGAAAACTGACGGGTGTAGAGCCGAAGGGGTCCCGGGCACCACCCGCCGACGCGGGTGATCCCCCGTTAGTCCCGGGACCCCTTCCCTCAAGGCTCATTGACTAGAATAAGCCTTGATCTTCGTTCGACCCGCATGAATCCAGCGTCGGGGTCGATTGCGCATGTCGATTGCACTCACGATCTACGGGTGTGCAAGACGTGTGCCGGAGTGCGATAGCGGGGAAAAAAGCCGAGGTTGCCATATTTTCAATACATTAGACGGTTTTGATACTTCGGATATCTATTCGGAGTTGGAGCTCATGCAAACCGATTGGTCAGAAAACCGACGAAATGGTGCATACCTCGGGTCGCACCCCGGAAGGAGCCAGATGCCCGCACGACTCCACTTGGAGTGCGCCGGCCGAGCGTTGCGCGACGGCGCTTCCAACTGCAGAGGCCATTCCGCAACGAAGCCAAAGCGGTGGCGCGCAAGGCTTGCCCCCGCGTTCCAAACAACATGCGCCCGCAAATAGGAAGGTGATCTGAGCAACCAGACCCACTGCCCGGCCGGGGGGAACAATTGACTCCCGGTCGGGCGAGTCGGTACTATCGAGCCTTCAGATCGTCCAAGGAAAGGCCGTGAAGATCAAAGTATACTGCACATCCTGGTGCCCCGACTGCATGCTGGCGAAGCGCTATCTGGATGAGTGGAAGCTCGAATACGAGGAGATCGACATCGACGGAAACCCGGCTGCCGCGGATTTCGTGGTTTCCGCCAACGGCGGCAGGCGAAAAGTTCCGACGTTCGCCGTCGACGGCCGGGTCTTTCACTGCTCCCCGTTCAGTCTCGAGCGGTTGAAGTCGGAGTTGGGCCGCTAGAGCCTGCCTCGGCCAGGATGGCCGCAGCCTCCGCCTGAACCTCATCGGCAGGGTCCTTCAACGCTTTTTCGATCGTTGCGCGATGTGCTTGCGTCGAGAATTCGGCCAGCGCTCCGACAGCGTGCGTCCGCACCACCGGATCCGGATCGCCCTCCGCAAGGCTCGAGATGCCGGGCACGGCGGCCTCAAAACGTATGTTGGCGGCCACGATGCAGGCGTTCCGGACGAGGCCCCGTCTTCCGGTCCTTAGGAGCGGCGTTCCGGCGAACCTGCTTTGGAAGTGGTCTTCATCCGGGATATCGAGGACCTCGAGCAAGGAGAGCGACTGGCCGGCTCCGGACGCGGGTTGAAATTCCGTCCAGTCCGTCCGCTCGATGCGGTTGTTGTGCGGGCAAACCTCCTGGCAGACATCACAGCCGTAGAGCCAATCCCCGAACCTTTTCCGCAGCGACCGTTCAATGACGCCGTGGTTTTCGATCGTGTGATACGAAATGCACTTCCCGGCATCCACCCGGTACGCGACGAGGGCGTTGGTCGGGCACTTTCGGATGCAGTCATTGGCGCTCAGACAGGCGCGGGTCTCCCGCGGGTCCGGCGTCAGCTCCAGGTCCCAGAGGATCTCGGCGAGAAAGATCCACGATCCGAAACGATCGTTGATCAGGAGCGTATTCAGACCGGCCCGGCCGATGCCTGCGCGTTTGCCGGCTGCACGTTCCAGCAGCGGCACGGCATCGGTAAAGCATCGGGCCTGGATGCCGCGGCCGGCGATGCGTTCCGCCTCCTTCACAACCTGATCGAGCCTGGGTGGTATCACCTCGTGATAATCCCTGCCCCAGGCATACCGCGCTATACGGCCGTGCCCTTGCGGCAAGGGATCGAATTCTCCGTTGTAATAACTCACGGCCAGCGACAGGATGCTTCGGGCTTCGGGCATCAACTGGAGAGGCTTTGCGCGCATTTCCCGGCTGTCGCGCATGTACTGAAGACCCGCTACCGAACCGCCGTCGATCCACACTTCCAGGCGCTTTTCATCCATTTTGAAGGGCTCGACACTGGTGATACCGGCCGCATGGAAACCCAGCGCGAGCGCCGAGGACTTGATTTCGGAGGTGAGTGACTTTATATCCATGGAAAGAATTCTGCGACGGCCAAACTTCGTTGGCAAGGGGAAGATCGTCAAGTAATATACGACGGTTCGCCGGGGCTTGCAGCGCCCCAACCATCCTGAGGAGGGGATAATGACACCCACGTTGATCCAACTGAAGAAGCCCCAGCCGGTAAAAAGCCCCGAGGCGACCGAGAGGGCCATCTTTCGACAGGTCGGCGCCGCCATAAGGGACTATAACCTGATCGAGAACGGTGATCGCGTGATGGTCGCCGTTTCAGGTGGAAAGGACAGCTACACGCTCCTTCACATCCTCAGGATGATCCAGCGCAAAGCGCCTGTACGGTTCGAACTGGTGGCCGCGAATGTTCATCCCGGCTGGGACCATTACCCGACCGGGATCATCGAAACTTACCTTCGCGGTGAAGGCTACGAATACCGCATGGAACGGACGCAGATGAAGCAGGTCATCGAGGAGAAGATGGATCCGAAAGATACCCTCTGCTCGATGTGCGCAAGATTGCGACGGGGCGTGCTCTACCGTGTGGCGAAGGAACTCGGGGCCAACAAGGTTGCGCTCGGTCACCATGCGGATGATCTGATCGAGACGCTTCTGCTCTCCGTCTTCTTTCAGGGGGAAATTCGATCGATGCCCCCCCGGCTCTTCTCCGACGATGGCCAGCACGTCGTGATCCGGCCGATGTGTTACGTCCCCGAGGAGTACACCCGGCGATACGCCCTCTACAAGGGATTCCCGGTCGTCTGCTGCGGATGCCCGATATGCGGGGACACCACGCTCCAGCGTCCGAAAATCAAAGGGCTGCTCAAGGAGCTGGAATCCCAGAATCCGCGACTCAAGCGAAGCATGCTTGCGGCGCTCGGCCACATCAATCTGGCGCACCTCATGGACAAGCGATATCTCCCGGTAAATGGCGCGAATCCCGAGTCCTCATGGGGGCCCGGCCTCGCCGAGTCGAACCCGCCCCCCGTGGGGCCCTCGATGGAAGGTCCGGAAACGCGGATCTCCTGATTGCCAAGCCCAGACCCCTGGAAACGATGGACGCCCCTGCATGGCCGGCCCGCCCAAAATAGGAACCAGTGCTCGAGGAGTCCTGAGCCTCGAGTCCCCGGAAGTGCGGGAGAATCTGGAATATGAACTCACCCGCCGGAAGCGGGCCACGATGCGCATGTCCGGCAGCAGCATGAAGCCCGCTATCGAGGATGGCGACCTCATCACGATCGTGCCCGTCCGTCCAAACAGCTCGCGCGCGGGCGATGTGGTCGTCTTTACGACCGAGAGCGGCACGCTCCTGGTGCACCGGATCGTCCGACTCATTAAGCGGGAAGGCCAGGTGAGCGCGATCGCCCGAGGGGACAACAGCCAGAGTCCCGATCCGCCGTTCCCGTCGGTGCGCATCCTCGGCCAGGCCGTCTCGGTCCAGAAGCGCAGCTCGAAAAAGGTGATCGCCCTCGACCGCCGGCGGCAGGTATTTGACCGCGTCTGGGAAGCGCTCTGCAGACTGCTCTTCTGGCGATCGCGCCCTACCTAGCCGGAGCTGATCAGATCGAATAATCTTCCTAGCGCTGAATCCTGAACGCGGCCGACCAGCAGTTCCTGCCGCAGCATATGCGTCAGGTTCCAGGTCCAGGAGAGTGCCGCAAGCACGATGAAAAGCGCGCCGACCGCGCGCTCATTCCGGAAAAAGCGACCGAGATGAAAACGATAGCTCGTCCGGCGGGAGACCGGCGCCAGGCAGATCAGACCGGCGGCACACCAGAGGGCAGCCAGCGCAAGCGGGATGGCGACGCCAAAGGGCTGAAGCGCAATCGCGGCGCTCCACTCTCCCCTCAATAGCAGGCTTCCGGCGCGCGTGAATCCGCAGCTGGGGCAGGGAAGGCCCGTCATCGCCCGCACCGGGCAAAGCGGGAATTCCAACCTGTCCAGCGGGAGCCATCGAGCTGTCGCCAGCAGGACCGGGACAACCAGAAGGATCCAGCGTTCAGGCAAGCCAGGTGCTCGGATCGGAGAACCGCCTCTGGTTGGGATGATTCGCATCATCAGGTGGAAGGCGTCGTCCGGATGTGGCGCCACATATCGGGCAGTGCATTTCGGCTGCGCTTTGGCTACTCGTCTTGCCGGTCGCATGTTGTCACACCCTCGCACCGAGAATCAAACGGCACTTCCGGCCCGCTTTCGGCAGGCCCGGTAGTGGGTCAGTTTGCAGAGCTCACCATTCCTCCTCCTCCTCCGGTCCATCCCGTTTGGAGTGCGGGGGCAAGCATCGTGCGCGCCACCGCTTTGGCTGCGTTGCGGAATCGCGTCGGCAGGGCAAAGCGCCGTCGCGCTTCGCCTTGCCGGCGCACTCCAAATGTTGCCGATCTTACATCCGGGTCATCCTCGTTTCCTCAGCTATTTCTTCAGGAGACCAATCTGACCCACTACCGCAGGCCCGGGTTTGTTGACACAAACCACCCAAGGCCATATTCTTAGTGCTTTGCGGCCCGGATGAAGCAACGGACATAGACGCGCCAGAGGAAGATGAGCGAAGAACCGATCACCCGAGACGCATCGAGCGAAGGCCCCGCATATCTTTCTAACCGAGAGCATCCCGGTCCGGAAGCCCCCTGGGCCCCCGAGCCGCAGGCCGCATTCGAAGAGGATCCGGCAACGGGGGGGATAACGGCGGATCCGCCGCCTCAGGACTTCAATAGAGCCTACCCCGGCGGCCCTTCGCTTCGAGCGCCGGGCCCCGCTTACATTCACCACGAAGAGCGGACGTCCTTCTGGCGGGAGGCAGGATCGCTCTTGCGCGACCTCACCTTCTCGATCCTCATCGCCATCCTCGTCATCGTGTTTGTCGTGCAGCCCGTCCGGGTGGAAGGCACCAGCATGCTGCCGCGGCTGCATGACGGGGAGCGGATCTTCGTAAACAAGTTCGTCTACCGATTCGAAAAAATCGAACGTGGCGACATCGTCGTCTTCTGGTGGCCGAATGATCCTTCAAAATCCTTCATCAAGCGGGTTATTGGCCTGCCGGGACAGACCGTCTCGGTCCGTGATGGCGTCGTCTACATCGATGGCGAAGCCCACGAAGAGGAGTATCTCGACGGGGTCTATCACCGCCGCCACGACCACATGCCTCCGGTTTACGTGAAGGAACATCACTTCTTCGTCATGGGCGACAACCGCGACGCCAGCAACGACAGCCGGGTTTGGGGCCTCGTGCCTGAAAAGTATATTTACGGCCGGGCCATCTTCCGGTATTGGCCGCTCGAAAACGTCGGCGTTGTGAATTGATTTGATGGAACCCGCCAGTGGATCCGGCGTTCTGGCTTTGGAGGACGGACTGGTCCTGCGCGGCGAGGCTTTCGGCGCGACGGGAACCACCTTCGGGGAACTCGTCTTCAACACCGCCCTCACCGGTTACCAGGAAGTCCTGACCGATCCGTCATACGCCGGCCAGATTGTCGTCATGACCTACCCTCACATCGGGAACTACGGCACCAACGATCTCGACGCGGAATCACGGCGCTCGTTCGTAGAGGGCTTCGTGGTCCGGGCCTACGCGCCGGTCTTCAGCAATTGGCGGGCGGAGGAGTCGCTCGGCGATTACCTGAAGCGCCAGCGCGTCGTGGGTCTGTCCGGAATCGATACCCGCCGGGTGGTTCGGCACATTCGCGACCGCGGCGCGATGCGCGCGTGCATTTCATCCGAAAGGCTGAGCGACGAGGCGGCGATCGCGGGCGCCCGCGCGGCACCCAGCATGCTCGGTCTCGATCTCGCCAGCCGCGTGAGTTGCGTCGAGCCTTACGAATGGACGGGGGATCCGCCGGCCTCGGTTGCCCTCTCGAGAACGGGGTCGGCGGCCGAAGACCCTCGGCCCCGAGGTGAAGTGCTGTACCGCGTGGTCGCTTACGATTTCGGCGCCAAGTTCAACATCCTTCGGTCGCTTGAGAGTCATGGGTGTGCCGTGACCGTGGTCCCGGCCTCAACCACGGCCGAAGACGCGCTGGCACTTGGTCCCGACGGCATTTTCCTCTCGAACGGACCCGGCGATCCCGAGCCGCTCGAAGTCGCTGTAGCCAACGTGCGAAGGCTGCTCGGGCGCCGCCCCGTGTTCGGGATCTGCCTGGGTCACCAGATTCTCGGTCTGGCGCTCGGCGGGCGAACCTTTAAGTTGAAGTTCGGACATCGGGGAGGGAATCAGCCGGTCAAGAATCTCATCACCGGCAGAGTGGAGATCACGGCGCAGAATCACGGATTTGCGGTGGATCCCGACAGTCTGCCGTCATCGGCCGTGGAAATCACGCATCTGAATTTGAACGATCATACGCTGGAGGGCATGCGCCATCGATCCTTGCCCGTTTTTTCGGTCCAGTATCATCCGGAGGCGTCGCCCGGCCCTCATGATGCTCAGTATCTCTTCCACGATTTCATCGAGCTGATGCGGCGGGAATCCCGCCACGGCTCCCGCCGGAAGTGAAGGGCGATTCATTGCGAATCCGCCGAATGAGGTCCATTTTACGATCGGCCCGCGCCTGCCTTCGTCGCTCGGGCCGCAGGGGAGTTCCAACGGCGGTCCTTCTTTTCATGCTCCTTCTGCCATGGATGACGGCCGGTTGGAGCGCCCCCATCCAGACCGGGCAGGCCGCCGCGGCCTGCGCCGGCGCTGTCCAGTCCACACCCATGTTGATGGTGGCCTCGCCCGCGGCCGGCGATACCTGGCCTGTTGGAACGGCCCGAAGCATCATCTGGAGCTCGCTCGATTACTCGGGCCACGTTCGGATCGATATCGCCACACCGAACTTCGCGACTCCCGCCGCCGTCGTCACCATCACGCTCGACACGCCCAACACCGGTGTTTATTGCTGGCGCGTACTTGGGTCGAACCTGCAGACCGGGAGTTATCAGTTGCGGGTCATGCCGGCCGCGGCAACAGAGACGATACCGGCGCCGGGGATCAGCGGGATTTTCTCGATCGTGGCGGCCCATCAGACCTTGACGGTTTCGACTCCCGCGGAGAACGCCGTTTGGCCGGTTGGAACCGATCAGATCGTCACCTGGCTCTCTTCCGGCGTCACCGGGAATCTCAGGATTGAGCTGCTCCGGCGCGTGGGATCGACAATCCAGGTCGAGATGTTGTTCGACAACGTTCCCCTCTTCCCGCCGCAAAAGCGGTGGACAGTCACCGGTACCACCTCGGGTTTTGCACAGATCAAACTCTCCAGCATCGTCGATCCTTTTGTCACGGCCGTCAGTCCGGCCTTTGTTATTCTCGCGCCCGGGCAGGTCCTTCCCTCGGATTCCGGCGGTGCGTTCTGCTGTCCGGGCGCGATGCCATTCAAGCGTGCCGCGCAGGGTCCCTTCCTTCGCGTGGATTCCCCGCTGGCCGGCGACCTGCTTGTCGCTGGAACCACCCGCAGCGTCTTCTGGACTTCGAACGGATTACCGCCGGCCGGAAAGGTCCGGCTGGATCTGTCGACCGACAGCGGCCAAACCTTCCCGATCGTGATCGCCGAAAGCGCCGAGAATAATCTGGGGTTCGAATGGACGGTGCCGCCGGCGGGCATCTCCGACAAATGCCGGATCAGAATCAGCAGTCTGGAGTCGGCGGCGGTGACCGCGGTCAGCTACGCCGATTTCACCATCGCGCCGCCCGGGCTTCCCGCGCTCCAGCTCCTGGTGCCGGACGGCGGCGAGGTCTACTCGGCTGGAAGCGCCCAGCGGCTGCGCTGGCGATCGGCGGGAGCTACCGGTGCCACGGTGCGAATCGATTTCTCGTCGGATGGCGGCAACAGCTTCACACCATTAGTGACCGGTATCGTGAACAATACCGATCGAATCTGGACGGTCTCAAATGTGCAATCGGATCGCTGCCGAATTCGGATCGTGAGTGAACAGCCCAATCTCGGCCGATTCATTTCTGATGTCTCGAATTGCGACTTTCAGGTTAAATAGCCGGCCAGCTGACATGGTGAACTGCAGCCCTGCCGATCAGGGCTTTTTCTAGCCGGTTTCTCGCCGGAGTTCCAACCAGCCATGCCTTCCAACTCGGCCTTTCGCCTCTCCTGGGCTGCTCTCGCGGGAGTCCTCCAACGGGAGCGTACGCTCCTGCAAGAGCCGAGCCGGTTCATCCCCCTCGCACTGGGTTCCGCGTTGCTGCTCGGCATGCTGCTGACGTTCGTGGCGAGGACCCCAAGAGGGAGGTTGAATGTCTCGGAGCTCGTGACAGCCCTCCTCTACATCTCCGTGATACTGGGCATTCGAACGTCGAAAATGGACGAAGTGCGGGTGCTGGGAACGACCCAAAGCCGCCGTTCCTGGTTGCTTCTCGCCTGGATTATGGGCGCTGCGGTCTACGCCTCGACGCTTTCTCTGCCGTTCATCAGCGATGATTTTGTCTACCTGTTTCGTAACCACGGGCTGGATCTACGAGACCTCTGGCCCACCCTGGCGCTGCAGGAAGCACCAACGTTCTTTCGGCCGGTAGGCTATGCCAGTCTGCTGTTCGATTTTCGACTGTGGCATGATGCTCCAGCCGGTTATCACGCGATGAATCTGCTTTTGCACGGAGCATGCATCGCCGGTCTCTTCTGCCTCGTACGACGATTATGCTCAGAATCCGAAACCGCTTCAGCCGCGGCGCTCATCTTTTGCGTCCTGCCGATCCACGTGGAGGCGGTGGCATGGATCGCCGCGCGCTTTGATCTGCTGGCCACCTGTCTGAGCCTATGGTCGATCGTGCTCTACGTGCGGTATCGCAGCGAGGGCCGATTCAGACTTTATGCAGGGGCGCTGGCTCTATGTGGGTTGGCGATATTCTCCAAAGAATCGGCCTACGTTATGCCGGCTTTGGTTCTGACCGTGGAGCTCTGGGCATTGCCTCAGCGGCGCATCAAACCGGTGCTCGGTTTCGTAGGGCTCGCTGCCGCGGCTTTCGTGCTTCGATGGATCATCCTCAGCGGGATCGGCGGATATGCAAGCCCGGATGGGAATCGTTCCGCGTTGCAGATCGGTCCAAAGACGCTGGAGGGCCTTCTTCTCAGAGGCCCGACGCAGATGTTGCTGGGTTTCAATGGGCTACAACCTCCGCCTTGGGAGACCATTGGTCTGGTCTCGCTGACGTCCGCACTGTTTCTTGCCCTGGCTGCGATAGCGAGGCCATCGCGCGGACGCTCTAAACTCATCGTACTGGCATTGACTTGGATCATCCTGCCCAACGTACCTGCGCACTTTCTCCTATTGATCGGGTCAGGCCTGACGAATTCCAGAGTATTGTATTTTGCCTCGGCGGGGGTGGCCATCCTGGTTGCTTGTTTGCTCTCAGGACTACGGCATGCCAGGTTGCGAAGAATCTGCACCGGGCTCCTCGTCCTGCTGCTGGCCCTCGGGCTCGTTCACAATCTAAGGGCGTGGCACTGGAGCAGCACGCTCTCGGAGAGGCTTCTTGTGGAATTGAAACAGCTGGAGCCGTCTCCGCCCCAGGATACGGAGCTCCGATTCCACCATTTGCCCGGCACGGTCCGGGGCGTCTTCTTCTTTCACGAAGGACTCCAGGATGCCATAAACCTCGCTTACGGACGGACCGACATTCGCGCTTACCGAGTCTCAGACTTGCGGCTGGAGGACACGGCCGGCGCCGGTCCGAGGAACGCGATCGAGATCGAGTGGAGGGGGGAGGGAAATCGGCTCATTGAACGAATCCACAACCAGCCATAAGGTCACTCGCAAGTGAGATTGGCTTTCAGAGATTCTACGAGCGGTGAATGCGCGACTGTCGTGGCCTGGGCACTGGCCTTCGGTGTGTTGGCCGTATATGTCGCCCTTCCGACCAGGAACTACTACTGGGACGGCATCTCCTTTGCCTTGAAGATCGAGGAGGCTACGGAGCTGAACCCGTCAATGTTCCATCCCAATCATCTGCTGTACACCCCGGCTGGGTACCTGTTGCATCGTTTCAACCATGGTCTCGGGCTGAACCTTCGAGCGCTTGAAACGCTGCAAACGTTCAATAGCGTGCTGAGCGCCTTGAGTGCGTACTTGCTCTTCAGAATCTTGGCGATCTCAACGGGGAATTCATACCTCAGCAGTTCGCTCACTCTGCTGTTTGCCTTCTCAGCCACGTGGTGGAAGTTTTCAACTGACGCCAACGCGTATATCCCAAGTGTATTCTGTTTGTTGATCTGTTGTTCGCTCATTCTGCCGGCGAAGCGCCCTCGTCCGCTTCTGTTGGCGGTCGCGCACGCGTCGGCCATGGTGCTTCATCAACTCGCCGCGCTGATGTACCCGGTCCTCCTCCTGGGACTCCTTCAGCAATCGGCTTCGTTTGGGCTCAGGCGCAAACTCTGGCTCCTGTGGGAATACAGCGCCGTCGCCTGCATCATCACGCTTTCAATCTATTACTATGGCTTCATGGTGAGCCACGGCAGATCGGGAATGGTTGCATTTGTCCAGTGGGTGATTTCGTATGATCCCAGCGCACCGACGGCGTTCGACTTCTACGACAGTTTAACAGCAAGCTTGCAAGGGCAGGTTCGGCTCCTGCTGGGTGGGCGGCTGGCGCTGGCGCTCAGCTCCGCGAGAGCCTTGACCATGGGAGTGATCGTCGTGCTTTCCGTACTAGTGGCCTATCTTGGCGCTTCCTCGATTCGGAATTTCAGATCCATCCGCGCGCTTTTCAGTGGTGACCTAAACCGCAATCGTGATTCCAGGTTATTGATGAGGCTGGCCGGGCTGTGGATCGG
>JACQTD010000281.1 GCA_016210985.1 Acidobacteriota bacterium | reverse complement strand
GTTCAGGTTCATGCTGACCCCTGTTCCGAACTCTTCCGTGACATCGTCCGCCATGTCGAATCCGTGTTCATAAGTGTGCATCCGTGGTTAATTCCTGGCCCTGCCGGACCGGCACTCCGCTCAAGCGACATCGAAGTTGGTGGCGTTGTACAATTCCTCCGTGGTAGGTCGATCTCCGGCGTATCAGCGCAAGTAAGGAGGGATACATGGGACGGATCATACTTAAACCACGACGAGGGGTGATGGGCAGCAAGCCATTGTTTCTTGCGGTACTCTTGGCGTTATCGTTTTACACGATCCCGCTTGCGGGCCATCAACGCTCTGCAACCCCGGCCGGGATCGAACGACACCTCCAGAGACGTGATGCGGTCAACCGACATAAGGTCGCCTTGAAGGAGTCTGCGATGAGTACAGGGATTGAGGCGACTCTCGTCCGGATCGGGTCGCCTGTCGCTCCCTTTCAATTTGCGTCAGGGGATTACGTGGCCGTCAGCGGCATGTTGGGGCCAAGTAGTAACTTTAGTCCGACGGGGGCAATCTTTTTCGTCAGTCCGTCGGGGAGTGTCACCAGCTTCGAGGTGCCGGTCGTGGTGATACCGGTGAGCGTTGCGTTTGATGCTACGCGTCGAAGGGTTGTGGTTGCCTCGGTCTCCAGGCTGCTCGTCATCGATCTGCTGGATGGAAGCACAAGGCAAGTGTTTGGATTCAGTTATGCGTCCGGCGTCGCCGTTGCGGGAAACGGAGACATCTTTGTCACGGATCTCGGACGAGATTTCTTCGGTGAAACCCCGGATGGAGTCATCTATCGAATCGATCCTGAATCGCTATCGCGCCGCCGGGTTGCAGTCAGCCATCGCTGGATCTCGCCTGCGTACCTTGATTTTGACCGGGACGGAAAACTTCTGGTTCTCGACGGTGAAGCGGTCCCGTCGGCCGACGACTTTCCTTTTCCCTGGGACGGGATTTTCTCCGTCGATCCCATCAGCGAAGCGGTGACACCGGTCTATCAGGGACCTGGAATAATTGGTACTGCGCTGGGGGCGAGCGGTGACGGCAGTATCTGGGTAGCCTCCGTCTCTGCTATTGGGAAGGTCGACCCCAAACAGGGGACGTTCACGGAGTACTGTGAGGGTATATTCTTTTTTGCAGACGGCATCCAGGTCGATACATTCGGGAATCTGATTGTCACGGATGGCAGTTCTCTCACTCCCCCTCGTTACCACGCAATCGACAGAATCAGGAACCCGAGCCTGCCCGGCCAATGTGATTACAGCACGGTTGTCGGTTGCGGCCTCCTCCCCGGCGGTGAAGGACTGGATATTGTGCCGTAGCCATACCCGGCAGTCCTCGGACTGAACCGATACCGGTAGTTTTGGAAGGCGGGGTTCAGGTTCATGCTAACCCCTGTTCCGAACTCTTCCGTGACATCGTCGGCCGTGTCGAATCCGTCTTCATCTGTGTGCATCCGTGGTTAATTCCTGGGCCTGCGGTACCGGGTCATCGCTCATAGAGCAGTTGCAGGGAAAGATTTCAAAACCGTCGGTGAAGCAGTACCGGGCTGCCATTCGGATGCTCTTCGACTACCTGGTCATCGTCCAGGTAGTTCCTTTCAATCCGGCGAGCTCCGTACGCGGACCGAAGTACATCACGAAGAAAGGGAAGACGCCTGTGCTTTCGGCCGAGGAAGCGCGGGAACTCCTCGACAGCATCCGAACGGACACGGTCGTGGGGCTCCGCGATCGCGCGCTCATCAGCCTCATGGTCTACACCTTCGCGCGCGTCGGTGCCGCAGTCGGGATGACGGTCGAAGACAATTATCCCCAGCACCGTCGGTATTGGGTGCGGCGGCATGAAAAAAGCGGCAAGCGCCACGAGATGCCGGCACACCACAACCTCGACACCTACTTGGCGGCGTACATCGATGCCGCCGGCATCGGAGAGGATAAGCAGGGCCCGCTCTTCCGTACCACCGTCCGCAGAACTGGGGAACTTACACGCAACCGCTTAGCCTAGGCGGACATCTTCCGGATGATCCGACGGCGGGCGAAAGACGCCGGCATCAAGACGGCAATCGGCTGCCACACGTCCCGTGCCACCGGAATTACCGCATATCTGACCAACGGTGGGAAGCTTGAAGTAGCCCAGCAGATGGCCGCGCACGAGTCCGCCCGAACCACCGGTCTCTACGATCGCCGCGGGGATGAGATCTCGCTGGATGAGGTCGAGCGGATCGCGATCTGAGAACTTGGTTGCGTTGGTAGGCGAGGGGGTAATCGATGTAAGCAGCGATCGACCGCAGGTAACGGAAAGTGAGCGAGCGCGGCACCACGCCGTCAGGAGACTTGCCCACTTCTATAGAAGTGGATCTGCGCCTTCTCCAATGTTGCCAGCCCCTCGGGAATCTCGTTGTCAATCAGCGCAAGGAACTGCTCCAATTTCGGCTGGGTGTCCACCAACTCGACGATGATCGGCATGTCCAGGGAGAGACGCTCAATCTTGAAAGTGTGAAGCCGACTGTGTGCTCCGAACCCCATTAACCCCCGAAGCACGGTGGCCCCCGCCAACCCCTGCTCGCGTGCTTTCAAGACGATCCATTCGTAAAGGGGCTTTCCATCGTGTTGGTCGCTCTCCCCTAGAAAAATTCTTAGTAGACAACCTTCTGCAGGTAGCATCATTTGCTTTATCTCCCAATCGCATGGCCCAGCACGCGACCCAGCCACACGGCTCCCAGGCCGAGGAAGAGATGCGACGCGACATTCAGCCACGCGAGTGCGCGCTCGCTGTCTCGCAAAAGATTCATCGTCTCGTTTCCAAACGATGAAAAAGTCGTGAACCCGCCCAACACCCCGATAAAAAGGAACGCTCGCGCCTCAGCAGATAAAGCGCCGCGGGCCTCAGCAAGCTCTGACAGAAATCCAATGGTCATGCATCCGAGACAGTTGACGACAAGCGTCCCAAGGGGAAAGTCCTCGCGCGCATACCACTTTTGAACCGTTCCACTCAGCCCGTACCGGGCCACCGAGCCTATAAAACCACCGAGTCCCACCCATAGCACTCTCTCCATGACGGATTCTCCTGCCTAAATTCTGGTAGGAGTCATCAACATAGCGGTATTTAACGGCGGACTCCATCGCCACATCCTTATGTATCGTAAACGGGCCCCGGCGGTTAGGCAATCCGGTCGCCAACAACTTTAAATATCATTAACAGTGGCACCTCCGAGTGTCATCGGCGCATCCCCGATGCTCATCAGCGATCGGCTTGGCCGGAACTGGCATTGAGAAACGGGTCGCAGGGCCTCGGCGCTCACCAAGAGTGACCCATTATGTTGTGCACAACAGAATGGGTAAATTCTCGTGAGTGCCGAAGTAGACCAGCAAAATTCACTGCCCCTGGGGGATGCCCGTCAAGGTCTTTTTTCAACCACCCTGCAAGCAATTAGTCCCCTTCTCCGCCGTCAGGAATCCAGATTGCGTCTCCGCTTCGCCGCTCTCTCCAGTGTAGCGGCACCTCCGCCGCGTCAAGGCCTCCGCCCCAGGATGGGTACCCTCCTTGCACGGCGGGGAACCCCGCCGCCTGGAGTTTCTACATTTTACAAGTGGAAGCCAAGTGAATCACTAACCACCGCAGAGACGGCTTCCCAGCCTCAGCCGTGTTCACACGGCTTACCCGGAGGGCAAATAGGCCGGTCCCTGTGGGGCCGGTACCGCGGCGGCCTGAGTTTCTAAGCC
>JACQTD010000277.1 GCA_016210985.1 Acidobacteriota bacterium | reverse complement strand
GCGGCCTGCCGGAAGCCGGCCGCCGAATGGTGATCCTGGCATTCCCCCTCCGGCGGATAAGATCCACTCCGCCTTCGAAGAGGTTCACGTCACCTTCGAGACTTCTGAAATTTGCCGTACCCCGAGACGACAGCGTGACCCGGCAGAGCCCGCTGAACCGTTCTCCGCCGGCACTGCTCCAGCAGTAATAGCCCCCTCCCGTCCGGCAGTTCATGGTGAGGACGACACAATTGCCATTCTCGTCGTCCGACATGACGAAACGGTCACCCACCTTGACCTCCACCAGATCCGTGGCCATCCCGCCGCAGGAATCCGTCACCCGAAGCTCAAATGAGAATGTTCTGCACGAGAGTAGTGAGACGTCAGGTGGCGTGAACTCCGCTGCGGGGGACGCCACCCCTGTCAGGAATCCGCCCGGTGGACCGGTTTTCTGGCTCCATGCAAAAGTGAGCACTTGGCCGGGGTCGGCATCCGTGCCGGCGCCCATCAACGGAATGGGGACGCGTTCTGACCCGAAACGATCCGGCCCGGCATTGGCCATTGGCATGGCATTCGAAACGATGATCGGAAAGGAGCAGTCCGCTTGATTCCCTGACGCGTCGATGGCCGTGCACCTGACCGTCGTCGATCCGATAGGGAACGTCGATCCGGATGGCGGCACACAGGTAAACGTCGCTCCCGGGCACCGATCAGTGATGGCGGGCGCCAGGTAATTCACTGCCGCAGCACAGCCCGATGACGGAGACGTTTTGATCGTATCGGGGCACCTCAAGCTGGGCGGTTCGGCATCGAGTACCGTCACCGTGAAGGTGCAGATCTCGCCACCCGGACTCTCAACACAGGATACGGTGGTCGTTCCTCGGGGAAACAGCGATCCACTCGCGGGAGAACAAATGACCATGTTGCACGATCCTTCCGCGGAAGGAGGGGCATAGCGAACCACCACGCCGCATCGTCCGGACTCACTCTTCCTTACCACACTCTCCGGGCACCCCAGCGCACAGGGCGGGACCGGCGAGCAGCATCTCGCCGATCCGGCTCCGGGACCCACCGTGAAGTCATAGGTGAGGATGCCGAGATCAAAGATTCCATCCCGAAACTGCACCGAAGCCGTAAATTCGCTGCCGCAGACCTGGTCTGGCGCGCGGAAGGAGAGCTCCCTGCATACCTCCGCCCCTCCAGCCGGCACCACGTCGAATGCCTGCGGACTGCCGATCGGGACGATCCCTCCCGTGGACAACAAGGTCCCGACGAGATGGGTCGTGTCCGTCTTACCGGTGTTACGAACACAGAACCTCACGGTCACCGTCTCTCCGGGATCAATGGCCCCGTTGGGTGGCGAACAGCTCTCCATCGAAACGACAGCTCCGGCGGCTACGAGAACCGGCTGTGACCGCACGGTCACCTGGAAACTACACGTCGTACCGTTGAAGGCCGCATCCTCTACGGCACATTCGACGGTCGTGATTCCCAATGGGAATAGCGAACCCGAAGCGGGACTGCAGCCAGCCGATCCCACGCCCGGGCAGTTGTCATCCGCTATGGGGGAATTGTAGGTCACCACCGATGCACCTGAGCCCGGCGGATCCTCCGCTACGATCAGATCTGCGGGACAGCTCAGCGTCGGACTCTCCATGTCCGCCACCGAGATGGTGAAGCTGCAGGAGGACCCAGATGAGGCGCTGCAGGAGACCGTGCTCACACCGACAGGAAAGAATGTGCCTGAAGAGGGCGTGCACTCGACCTGGACACAATTGCCGATCGTCGCGGGAGAACTGAATACCACTACGGCCCCGCATTGTTCGGGGTCGTTGCTTCGGGTGATATCGGGACTGCAACTGATCGCGCAAGAAACTTCGCAGGGATGTAGGGATGCGAAACTGTTCCTGGGCACGGGTGGACCGGGCGAGAGGTCGGACGAATTCTGATCGTTGTCCGCGCATCCCTCCTCTCCTCTCATCGCCGACGTGGAACTGCTCAGCGTTGACGTCGGCGAACTGCCCTCGAAACAGTTACTGTTGGAGCCGTATCCGACGAAATCCACGATTCCGGACCCGGTCGGGCACGACCCGTTCAACGGAGTCGTGGTATCCACGAGTGCAATCTTGCCGGAAGTGGAACTCATGGCGATCTTCGACGCCGGGGAGGCGTCCGGCTGGGGCAGGGGTGAACCGCACGGACTGCCACTGCATCCCGCGCCAGCCGCCTCCTGAACCAGATAGTACTGACCGGGGACGATCGTCCCGGAAAGCGGCGTCACCTGCCAGGTTGAGCCGGCCGGCGAGGTGTATTGCACGGACCATCCGACAAGACTCACCGGCGCGACGCCCCGGTTGAAGATTTCGACGTAGTCGTTCTGATACGGAGCGCCCGCGTTGCCACCGCCGCCGTAGATCTGGCTGATGACGATCGTCGAGGAGGCTGCTATCCGGGCAATCATCGATCCACCGGCGGGCACAATCGACGGACTGCCTCGACCCTCGACCTCCATGGAAACTTCCCCGGCTTCCTGCACACCCGCGCGCCGGGGTCTGCCATCCGGTCCCAAACCGCTCGTTTCATTCCAGAGTACGGTGCCCGCAACCGAGTGCCGACCCTCGCCTGGAATGGCCGTCCCTGCCGGGCCGCCCCAGAGGAGTACCGACATGCAAACCAAGAGAAAAACCCGCAGCTTCAAAGCCATCGAAAGACCTGTGTGCCTCATGCAACCTCCAATCCTTAGACTTCACGAAAAGGATCCCTAACCGGATCCGATTAGCATCAACAACACTCGCGAACGTCCAGCCCGCACTGATGTCCGATTGGACCAAAAACATCCGCCAGGTTATTTCAATCGAAAGAATTCATCCGCGGGTGAGGCACATTGGCTCGCTGGCGACGCAATCGTTACTCTTGCTCAATCGCGTCGGATCGGATCGGCCAACCCTGAGGGGGCGCTTCCGCGGCCCTCAGTCCCGCCTGATGAAATAGTCGAAGACTACAGCCGCGACTCTACTCCCGTGCGTCAGGGTCGGTCAAGGCTGAAGTTTCCATGGAGCGACACATTTTGGCATGCATCACCCTCACCACATCCGGCACCACCACCCGCCCGCTCTCGAAGCTGTGAAGAAATTGAACTCTCGGACCACTCAGGCTCGGAGAGCCGGAAGGAAGTAGCCCCGTCCCGTAAGGGCGGGGCATTCAACGCCGAGAGATTGACAAGGTTCGAAGAGCCGGCAGGAATCCCGGCGCTCCTATCACTGCGAGGAAAATCATCGCGCATGAGTTCCTGTCGGCTCTTCGAGCCTCTTGGTGCTTTTCCGACTGTAACCCCGCCCTTACGGACGGGGCTACTTCCTTCCGGCTCTCCGAGCCTGGTCGGTTATGTGTCCAATTATTTCACAGCTTCTCCCGCCCGCGGGCAAGGGTGGCTTGGGTTTGTTCCGGTAGGATGGCGGCAGGGCCCGCGGCTCCCTCCACCGCGGGCAGGGAGTCTCGGTCCTCTTGGATGGAGGCTGGTGGTTCAGCGCGCGACTTCCAGCCGGGCGCTCTTGGTAGCAACTCCAGAGCGTGATCCGCCGCTACGGACCACGCCATATTAAATGGAGATCAGGGTAGCGGAATCATTCCACCGTGACCGACTTGGCAAGATTCCGGGGTTGATCGACGTCGCAGCCGCGTCGAACCGCGATGTGATAGGCCAGCAATTGCAGGGGTATGATCGAGAGCAACGGCGAGAGCCATTCGGTACATTCGGGAACGGCGATGACTTGTTTGGCTACCTCGGCGGTCTCGGTGTCTCCTTCGGTAACGACCGCCAGGACGATGCCTTCCCGAGCCTTGACTTCAACGAGATTGGAGAGGGTTTTCTCATACCGCAGGCGTGAAGTAGCGGAGGAACGGTCGAGCGTGTTGATGACCACGACCGGAAGCCTCTCGTCGATGAGGGCATTGGGCCCGTGCTTCATCTCGCCGGCGGGATAGCCCTCGGCGTGAATGTAACTGATCTCTTTCAGCTTCAGCGCGCCCTCGAGGGCGATGGGAAACTGGATGCCTCTTCCGAGATAGAGAAAGTCCTGCGCCCTGAAAAACTCCCGCGAGGTCTCCTTGATGAGCTCCGCACAGCCCAGCGCTCTCTCCATCTTGACCGGTATCTCGTTCAGCTGCCGAATCAGTTCAGCCGCATGATGGGCGCTGACGATTGACCGGAGGAGTCCAAGGTGGATGGCAATCAAGTAAAGGGCCGCCAGCTGGGTTACGAAGGTCTTCGTGGAGGCCACGCCGATTTCCGGACCTGCATGGGTGTAAATCGTCCCCTCCGCCTCCCGGGTCACGGTGGAGCCGAGCACATTGCATATCGACAGGACATGGGCGCCCTTGGCGCCAGCCGCGCGCATAGCGGCCAGCACATCGGCCGTCTCTCCCGATTGGCTGATCGCCAGCACCAGTGTCCGGTCGTCAATAATAGGATCCCGGTAACGGAATTCACTCGCGTAGTCCACCTCGACCGGCATGCGGGCCAGCTCTTCGATCATATACTTACCTGACAGCGCAGCGTGGTAACTTGTGCCGCAGGCCACAATTTTCAGATCACGCATCCCGCGCAGCTGATCCTCCGAGAGATCGATTTGATCGAGGAAGACTCTCCCGCTTTCGATCGACGCACGCTCCTTGATCGTGTCGCGGACGGCCCGGGGCTGCTCGAAGATCTCCTTGAGCATGAAGTGGGCGAATCCGCCCTTCTCCGCCATGATCGGATCCCAGTTGATCCGCTGTATGGCCGGAACGACCGGGTTGCCCTCAAAATCGAAGACCTGCACTCCGGTCCGGCGAACCACCGCCAGCTCGCCGTCGCCGAGGAAACTGACGTCCCGCGTGTGCTGAAGGATGGCCGGAATATCCGAGGCCACGAAGTACTCCCGATCGCCGAAGCCGAGCACGATCGGAGGCCCCTGGCGCGCGGCTACGATCGTCTCGGGTACGGTTGCCGAGAGGACCGCGATAGCGAAAATGCCCTCAAATTCCTTTACCGACCGGCGCACGGCCTCTTCCAATGACAAGTCCTTGTTCAGATAGTCTTCCACCAGATGCGCTACCACTTCGGTGTCGGTCTCGGTGACGAACTGGTGCCCCCCTTTCTGCAGCCGTCGTTTGAGGGCCACATAGTTCTCGATGATACCGTTATGCACGACGACTACCCGTCCGGTGCAGTCCCGGTGCGGGTGGGCATTCTCCTCGGTGGGCCGCCCGTGGGTCGCCCATCGGGTGTGTCCCAGGCCGTATACGCCGTCCAGCGGTTGTTGCCGGAGAACCTCCTCCAGGTTCTTCAATTTCCCGGCGGCGCGCCGAAGCTCAAGATGACCGGCGCGGTTCACGACCGCAATACCGGCGGAGTCGTATCCGCGGTACTCCAGGCGCCGGAGCCCCTCCACGATCACGGGAACAAGTTGTTGTTCTCCTACATATCCAATTATCCCGCACATTCCTTTAGTCTAACGCTCCGGGAGTTCCCAGGCTACCTTTGTCGCCCCTCCAGTAGGGGGAATGTGCAGGCTCAAGCACCCGGCCACGGTAATCCCGCCTGGGACCGCACGTGCGGAACGCATCCGCACCCCGGACTTCCAGCGTGCACTGGAGTTTCTACATTTTGCGCCCGGCGGGTCAGAGCGAGAACTGGATGTCCGATATTCGTCTGTCGAATGATGTTCTCGGACTGGCCTCCGCCGTTTGCGGAGATCTCAAGCCGTCTTCAGACGGC
>JACQTD010000272.1 GCA_016210985.1 Acidobacteriota bacterium | reverse complement strand
TTGGTTCCCACCTCGCGGTTCGACTCGCCGGCCGGCTTGGGATCGCCGGCGTAAGTCTCGATCGACTCTCCCAGCATGAAACAGGCCGCCGCCTGCTCAGGGGTCAGTTTCGCCGCGAGCGGCACGATCGTGTGACGTCTGGTGATGAACGCTACGATCAGCCCGTCGAGATCGGCGGCCGGGGGGAGGTCGATGCTGCCGGAGATATATGGCTCGAGGTCCTCCCGCATCATGATGCCACGGCCATTGGACGTCAGCACTTCATCCTCGAAGTCGAGCCGGCCTTCATGGTTGATCATCACATTCTCAAAAATGGCATTGCGCGAGGTGGCCGCCTTGTAAATGATCGGCTGCGAAACCGGATCGAGTCCCTCGGTCTTCAGGTAAAAGCCCCGTTCCGTTCCTATCGCCGAGCCGTCCTGCCCAAGCATCACCACGTCATCCTGCAGAATCTCGATCCCCTCCCCGTCTCCGGTGAGGCCGTGAAGATGGCAGGTGTGCGTGGTCTTACCGGTTCCGCTCATCCCGAAAATCAGCATGCCGTACCGGCGTGGCCGGCCATCCCGATCCTTGACGCTGAGGATCTTGCTCCCGGCGTGGAGCCCGAGCATGCCGCGCTGTTTCGCATTCCACATCATCAGGCGCAGGAAGCCTTTCTTCGATTCACCGTAGTAATCGCTGCCGAGGGCCACAGTTGCGTTGATTTCCGGGAAGACGAGCATCTGGCGCTCGGATTCCATCCACTCGGGGATGTAGATCATCGTTTGCGCCGGTCCGACCCGCCGTCCGTCCGTCCGCGGCGGAAAGAGCGTAGACCAAGTCATGTACGCGAGCCTGATCATCTCCGGACGCTGTACGGAGACGAAGAGCGTGCAGTCGGGCGCGAAGTGCCCGTTGTCACCCATGGTCCGGTCGACGCGCACGAAGGGGGCTTGGCGGAGGTAATGCTCCATGCGCGCCAGCGTATCCGGCAGCCGCTTCAGAATCGCCTGCTGGGAAGGATTGGGATCCGGTTGTTGCACCGCGGGACTCCCGATATAGGTGGTCAGCCTGGCGCTGCGATTCCTGACCGTCGAGTGCACCGCCAGATTCCCGAACTGCGTGATCGATGCAAACCGCTCGGCCGTACGGCGCAATTCCCAATCGATCGGCTGGCTCACATTCGGACCGCTCCGCAAATACTTGATGGCCCGCTCGATCGCATCAAACTCGAGACGGGGGTGCGGTTGGTCCCGGGTCAGCGTGTCAGTCTGAATCGATTTCTCCATGGGGGCGTCTCCCGTCCGACTCCCGACGGTGGAGTCCATCGTACGAGTGCCGAAGCTGATCTCGAATGCAGCGCAGTTCGGTTGGGGGCGTAGCGCCGTCTTGCGGAATCAACTTAGGGGGCTAGGCCCCCTCTTCCTTCATCTGCTGAAGCCGTTCACGGAATTCGGCTGCCTTGCTGGTCATGGCCCTCGGCCGCGTGCCGTCGGCGGCCTCGACAAATCCTTCCCGCTCCATCATGTCGATGATCGCGGCTGCCCGTCCGTACCCGATGCGCAACCGCCGCTGAAGTACCGACGTGGAGGCACGGCCCATCTGAATTACGATGCGAAGGGCGTCTTCGTAAAGCTCGTCCCGCTGGCCGCCGCCCGATTCGGCTTCCGCCACTTCCTTGTCGGAGAGCAGCACGGTGGGATCGTACGAGGGCTCGCTCTGTCCCCTGATGAAGTCGACAATCCGCTTGATCTCTTTTTCGTCCACGAATGCGCCATGGACGCGGATGAGGCGCGCCGTACCCGGAGGCAGGAAGAGCATATCGCCCTTCCCCAGCAGCTGCTCCGCGCCGTTGGTGTCGATGATGGTCCTTGAGTCCACCTTCGAAGAGACGCGGAAGGCCACGCGGCAAGGGAAATTGGCCTTGATCAGTCCCGTGATCACGTCCACGGACGGCCGTTGCGTCGTCAGCACGAGGTGGATTCCGACCGCGCGCGCCATCTGTGCCAGGCGCGTGATCGAGGTCTCGACATCATTCGAGGCCACCATCATCATATCGGCAAGTTCGTCGATGACGATCACCAGGTAGGGCAGCTTGCCCACGGGTTCGCCGTTCTCGCCGATCAACTCGCGAACGCCACGTTCTTTGAGGTCATGATTGAACTGTTCGATGTTGCGTACGCCGAATCCGGCGAGCTGCCGGTATCGCTTCTCCATCTCGGCCACCGCCCACTTCAGCGCGTAAGTGGCCCGCTTGGGATCCGTCACGATCGGCACGAGGAGATGGGGGATCTCGGCATAGAGGCCCAGCTCCACGCGCTTGGGATCGATCATGATGAATCGAACGTCTTCGGGCGAAGCCTTGAACAGCATCGACACGATCAACGAATTGACGGTAACACTCTTGCCCGCCCCGGTCGATCCGGCGATGAGGAGATGCGGCATCTTTGCCAGATCGGCGACGTAAATGCTGCCGTCGATGGTCTTCCCGAGCGCGATGGCCAGCTTCGATTTGGTTTCCTGAAAGCGCCTCGATTCGATGATCTCCCGGAGGGATATCACCTCCCGGTTTCGGTTAGGCACCTCGATGCCGACAGTCGACTTCCCTGGAATGCGGTCGATCCGGATCGATTCGGCCTCGAGGGCGAGACAGAGGTCATCGACCAGGCCGGTGATCCGGCTGTACTTGATCCCCGGATCAGGCTTGAACTCAAACGTCGTGACAACCGGTCCCGGGCTTATCTGTTGCACGTGGCCTGCCACGGCAAACTCCTTGCACTTGGCCGCGAGTTGATGCGCCACCTGCAGGAGTGCCTCCTGCCCGCTATCGCTGCTCTGCACGGTCGGCAACGGCTCCGTCAGCATCGTGGGCGAGGGCAGGATAAAGTCTCCATCGGCGCGGCGCGCGCGCCGGGGCGCATGAGGCACCTTCACCTCGTCTTCGCTCCGCTTGATCTGCCGAACCGAAGCGGTGGAAAGCATTTCCGCGATTTCTGCGTCTTCTTCTGCCTCGATAAACTCGGGCGCTGCGGTCCGAGTTGCCGCCACTCGCGACGATGACAATCCCACAGTCCTGCGATCCGGGTCGGATCCCGGGGCTGGACCGGCGCGCGTTCGGGCCGGGCCGACGGCCTCCCCGCCCAGGCCTGGCCGGGCAACGATGTGCGTGATGCTCTCCAGTTCTCCCGGCTCGGACGAGGAGACAGGACCGTCCGAACGGATGAGCGGAATTTGCTCGAAACCTTCATACTCATCGAGCGACGCCAGATCCTCCCCCATTCCGCCGACCTGTGGGCTGCCGGGAATCGCCGTCTCCCTCATCCGGCTGATCGACGGTCTTACATCTTCCGGCGTTACCCGGAGATCCGGGACCGGCCTTCGCCATCGCAAGGAGTGCAGGATTCCCGAGAAACCACCCTGGAACCGCCGGGCGCTTTCGACGTACGAGATGTCGCCCGCGAGCATGACCGACAACATGGTGAAACACGTCAGCACCAAGCCGGTGCCCACCAGGTTCAGGTGGGATTCCATGGCGCTGGCGAGCACCAGTCCCACAAATCCGCCCGGACGGATGTTCTCACTGAGGAAAACGCCCTCGGGCGTGAAGAGGGTCATCAACCCGCCGAGGCACGGAATCAACGCCAGCCATCCGGTGGTACGGATCACCAGTCCCGACCATCGCTTGGAACGGAAGATCAAACCGCCGTAGAGGAGCAGGAGCGGCGGGATCGTGTAGCCCATCACCCCGAAGGTCTGCAAAGTGGCGTCCGCGAGATGAGAGCCCACCGACCCGATGTAATTGACCGGCCGGGCTCGCGCCGAAATCACGTTCCAGGAGGGATCAGCCGGATCATAGGAGACCAGACTCAGCAGCAGCCCGAGGCCCAGGAGAATGAGCACCGCGCCCAACGCTTCACCTCGCCTCGATCGTACACGGGACAAAGCGGCCCGGCGCACGTTTTCGCTTGATGCCGTCATGATCACCCCGCCGGGGCCGCCTCCGCCGCACGCTCCCGATGCAGCGAACGGATGAGGTACTCTCTGAGAAAATCGTTCAATTCCCCATCCAGGACGCGGTCGACATCGCCGGTTTCGTGTTTCGTCCTCAAGTCCTTTACCAGTTTGTAAGGGTGCATCACGTAGTTCCGGATCTGCGAACCGAAACTGATGTCCCGCTTTGTGGATTCCAGCTTCTCACGAGCCGCGTTCCGCTTCTGGAGCTCAAGCTCGAACAGCCGCGACCGCAAGACCCGCATCGCTACCTCACGGTTCTGATGTTGTGACCGCTGGTTCTGACAACCCACGACAACCTGCGTAGGAAGGTGGGTGATCCGGATCGCCGATTCCGTCTTGTTCACATGCTGTCCGCCGGCGCCGGAAGACCGGAATGTGTCAATCTTCAAATCCTTTTCATCGATCTCGATCTCAATGTCGTCATCGATCTCCGGAGTCACAAACACGGAGGCAAAACTGGTCTCGCGGCTCTGCGCCACATTGAACGGCGACATGCGAACAAGCCGATGAACACCGCCCTCGCCGTGCAGATAGCCGTAAGCGTAATCGCCCTCGATCCGTACTGTCGCCGACTTGATCCCGGCTTCCTGTCCCGGCTGCAGATCGAGCACTTCGGCTTTGCACCCGTTCCGCTCGGCCCAGCGCAGGTACATCCGCAGAAGTATCTCGGCCCAGTCCTGCGCGTCGGTCCCGCCCGCCCCGGGCTTGATCGTGAGAATCGCATTGTCGGCGTCGTGCTCACCCGACAACATCATCCGGGTTTCGGCCGTCGCCAGTTCGTTCCCGAGGCGCCGGAGATCCGACTCAATCTCCGCCGCAAAGGAGGGATCCTCCTCGGCCAACTCGAACGCCGCTCCGGTGTCGGCAAGTTGCCGCTCAAATCGCTCCATCAGGTCCAAGTCCGATTTAAGACGGCTTCGCTTCCGAAGCGTCTTCTGTGCCTGTTCCTGATCGGTCCAAAACTCGGGCTGAGAGATGACCCCTTCTAGTTCCGCGAGCTCCCGCTTCTTGGTTTCAGGGTCAAAGAAACCTCCAGAGTTCGCCCAATTGTGTCTTGATTCTCTGGTACTCTACTTGTAGCTCTTCTAGCATGTCCGGTGCTTTCCCACTCCCAATACGGGCACAGATTAACCCAAAATGTCATTGAATGCAATAAATCACTGAGACTTACCCTGCATTACTTAAACCTAGGCTTGAACTTCCTCCCTCGCATCATGTACAAATCGTAGGGAATCCGGAGACCATCGAAACTGCGTTGATTGGATGATTCGACGAGCCATCTACCCTGGGTCATTCGACCCAGTGACCAACGGTCACCTCGATCTGATCGAGCGGTGCGCCAGGTTATTTGATGAAGTCATCGTCGCGGTTCTGATGAACGGTAGCAAGCACCCCTTCTTCACGGCGGAAGAACGGGTGGGATTACTCCGGGAGGTGGTGCCGGTTTCGAACGTTCAGGTGGAGAGCTTCGATGGCCTGCTGGTCGAGTATGCGAAGGAACGCGGGGCTTCCGTCATTATTCGAGGGATCCGTGCGATCGCCGACTACGAGTATGAATTGCAGATGGCCCTCATGAACCGGCGCTTGAATCCCGGTATCGAGACCATCTTCCTGCTGCCCGCCGAGCCCTATAGCTATTTGAGTTCCCGACTGGTAAAAGAGGTCTTTTCTCTCGGGGGGTCGATGGCCGGGCTCGTCCACCCGCTCGTGGAAGAACGAATGCGGGCCAAGGTCGCCGTCACCCCATCGCCCCGCTCCAAGCAGGAGGATTGATTCCCCGCACCAGGATTCAAGCTCATGACCAAGAACGCTCGCGACCTTTCTTTCGCCGACCGGCTCTCGAAGATGGAGACCTCCTCCACCCTGGCCGTCCTTCAAGCCGCTGACCGGATGCGGGCCAGCGGCATCGATGTGATTGATTTCGGCGCCGGCGAACCTGACTTCCCCACGCCCGAGCATATTAAGGCTGCCGCGATTGAGGCCCTGGAACAGAATTTCACCAAATATACGCCCGCCGCCGGGACAGCTGAGTTGAAGCGAGCCATCCTGGACCGCCTGGCTGTCGACTATCAGACCGAGTACAGGCCGGAGGAGGTCACGGCCTCGGCGGGCGGGAAACAGGCTATTTTCAACGCGATGCTGGCGATTCTGAATCCAGGCGATGAAGTACTGCTCCCTTCGCCTTATTGGGTGACTTTTCCTGAAATCGCCAAGTTCGCCGGGGCGACGAATCGCGTCATCGATACCGAGTCCAATGCGTTTGTCCTGACCGCGGACCTGGTGGCGCAGCATCTTTCTCCAAAAGCCAAACTGCTGATCATCAATTCGCCGTGCAACCCGACGGGCCGGGCTATCCCATGCGACGAGTTCAGGAAAATCCTCAATCTCGCGTTCGAGCACGACCTCTATGTGATCAGCGATGAATGTTATCGGGAATTTACGTACGCGCCGGTGACACCTTACTGCGCCGGGCAACTGGTTACAGACGGCCGGGACCGATTGTTGATCGTGGGGACGCTCTATAAAACGTACGCGATGACCGGCTGGCGTCTTGGCTATGCGCTCGGCCCTGCCGCATGGATCTCGGAAATGGTGAAGATTCAGAGCCACTCCACCTCGAACCCGTCTTCGCTTTCACAGAAAGCCGGAATCGCAGCCCTGAGGGGCCCGCTCGAATGCGTTCAGGAGATGCTCGCGGAATACCGCCGACGACGTGATTTTCTCATTGCCGAATTGAATCGTGTCCCCGGATTCGAGTGCGTACTTCCCGAGGGGGCCTTCTATGCATTTCCCAATATCAAAGGATTCCTGAAACAATCCGGGCTGAATGGATCGAAGGCGTTCGAGTTCGAATTACTCAAGGAAGGGCATGTGGCACTGACCGCCGGTCAGTCGTTCGGAACCGAGGGGTACGTTCGCATCTCGTATGCCGCCTCGATGGACTTGTTACAACGTGGCATGGAGAGGATCCGCGCATTCGTTGAAAGATATCCCTGAGACTACTTGTGGGAGGGCTCTCCCGAGCCCGAGGGGTAGCCTAATTACAGCACTACATCGCCCTCGGGAGATCCGCCACGGATGCGCACCCCGCAGGGCTCCCACACTATGCAGGTCTAACTAACCTCTATTCTGCTTCCGGATTCGCGCGCAGACGATAGCCGCTCTGATTCAGGCTCTCCAGGATCTCGCGGCTGTGCTCATCGTTACGCGTCTCCACCAGTAACTCGACTTCCACCCAGCCGAGAGGGACATCCCAGCCCGCGCGATGGTGCTCAACATCCAGGATGTTGACTCGCATACCTGAAAGCAAGCCAAGAATCTTACCGAGCTCGCCGGGGCGGTCGGGTATGTAAGTACCGATGTGGACATGGCGTGACGCCGCCGTAAGCCCGTGTTCGATCACCTGGGCCATGAAGTTGAGGTCGAGATTCCCGCCGCTGATGACGGCGCAACAGATCTTCCCCGGGGACTCGATTCTTCCGCTCAACAACGCGGCGACCCCCACGGCGCCCGCCCCTTCGGCCACCAGCTTGGCGTCCTCCAGGAGGAAAACCATGGCGTGCGCGATCTCATCGTCGGTAACGGTCACCATGTCGTCGACGAATCGAAGGATGTGGTCGAAAGTCTGGGAGCCGATGGTGCGAACCCGGATGCCGTCCGCGATGGTCTCCGCGCCCGGCAACGTGACCAGCTTCCGCTCCTTGAAGGACACCACCCCGGGGGCCGCCCCACGAGCCTGCACACCGATTACGCTGGCATCCGGCTTCAGGGACTTAGCGGCTGCAGCGATTCCCGAGATGAGACCTCCGCCGCCGACGGGTACGATGATCGTATCCACGTCCGGCAATTGCTCGAGGATCTCGAGCGCGGCTGTCCCCTGTCCCGCCATGATCAGTGGGTCCTCGAAGGCATGAACGAAAGCCAGGCCGCGTTCCTCCTGCAGCGCTAACGCGTGCTGATAGGCGTCGTCGTAGAGGCGTCCATGAAGCACCACTTCTGCCCCATAAGCCTGGGTACGCATCACCTTGAAGAGTGATGCATCCTCCGGCATGACGATCGTAGCAGGGATTCCCTGGAGCCGCGCGGCCAGCGCCACGCCCTGGGCATGATTCCCCGCGGAAGAGGCGATCACGCCACGACCGCGCTCGTCTTCCGTCAGATTCAAGATTTTATAGTAAGCACCGCGGATCTTGAACGATCCGGTCCGCTGCAGATTCTCGGCTTTGAGGTAAACCGCGCGGCCCAACGATTCACTCATGCCCGCCGAACGGAGCATGGGCGTCGGTTCGAGAACACCGTGGAGCGATGCGGCGGCCCGGGTGATGTCCGAAAGGCTGATCATGCCGTCAGGT
Source organism: Acidobacteriota bacterium (assembly GCA_016210985.1). Classification (GTDB taxonomy): domain Bacteria; phylum Acidobacteriota; class Blastocatellia; order HR10; family JACQTD01; genus JACQTD01. The sequence goes on along the minus strand of JACQTD010000272.1, from coordinate 1,908 downwards.
TCGTAGTTTCCGCCTTATGGCGGGGTGCTGCAGCAGAGATTCCGGCCGCAAGCCGGGACTACGAACGGGTTCGTAGTTCCGCCTTTAGGCGGGCCCTGCCGCGGCAAAACTTCCGGCCGCAAGCCGGTACTACAGACCGCGGCTCAAGCTACTACTGCGATCGCCTGGGAGCCGAGACCGGACCAGGCGGTAGTTCGGCTCCCTGAGGAACGATCCAGACGTCCACCCGCCGGTTCTGCCCGTCGCGAGAGGCGGCGTCGGCGCCCTCAGCACCAAAATTCCTTACTGCGATGCGTGTGGCGTCGACGTGCCGGTCGCGGACGAGATACCGCTTGGCGTTCTCAGCTCGCCGGAGACCAAGGGAGGCAGGCTCGCCCTTTTCCGTATGTCCGTCGAGAACGGCCGTGGCCCGCGGATCCTGCTGCAACCGAAGCGCCACGTCATCCAGAACAGCCTTGGCCACGTTATCAACCCGTGCGTCATTCCGCCGGAATCGGATCTCGCGACCGCCGCCAAGCCGCTCGGCTTCAGGCTTTCCAAGGGCATAGACCGTCACCGTGCAGGAGCCTAAATCGCTGCCGCCACGGCCGTCATTCACGACCACCGAGACCGTAACCGGGACCGGCTGACCTCCAGGACCGCTGGTGACCCCGGCAGTATCAAGGATTTCCTCACTCCCTCGACCGCTCAGTCTCCCTGCATTAGTCGAGTAGGAGTACTGCAAAGGATCTCCATCAGGATCGGTAGCCGTTACCATCACACGCACCGATTCACCGTCGGTCACTCTGCCTTCAACCTGGGGTGTACCCACCACCATGCAACGCACGGACTGGATCCGCGGGGCCCGGTTTTTAGCCGGCGGCGGGGCGTCAGGAGCGGTCACGCATACTCGGCGACTCGCGGTCGCCACTCCGCCCCTTCCGTCGTCCACGGTGACGCCGACGGTCACGTCAACCTGGGCTGATCCAGGCCGCTCATTCAAGCCGGTTGTATCCAAAACCGTATCCGCGCCTGAGCCGGTCAACTTGCCCGCGGAAGTGGACCAAGTGTAAATCAGGACATCATTGTCCGGGTCGGATCCCCGGGCCGTGAAATTGATGTTCCCTCCGCTCGGCACGCACGGTTTGTCCGCGTCCAGGGCCACGGTCGGCGGCGCGTTGACGGGCGGCGGCACGGTCTTGTGCAATCGGCGCCCGAACCCGAAGCTGAACGTGAATCCATTGTGATCACCTGATTGCAGCGGCAACAGCGCCGTCCCTCCACCCGGTACCAGGGCGGTCACAAACCTATTGCTCAACGGATTGATGAACCGCCGCCATCCACCCCCAAATTGGATACGTCCTTCTTTCAGAAAGGCGCGGCCACCGAGGAAGACATCCATGGGATTAACGGGATTGAGGTTGGGCGTCCCGTTTCCAACGTATACCACGTTGTTCCATTCGGCGAAGACTACGAGGTGCTCGTTCGGGGCGCCCTCCAAGGCTGCGTTCGCCATCAATTGGTTACGACGATCCAGATACTTGACGTCGCCGTTGCTGGGATCGCCGGAATGGATGTAACCAAGGTTGGTATTGAGCCTTATCCGGCCTCCGGCGTATTGCGTTCCATAGATCAGGATCGGCCCGAAATCGATCTCGCCGGTTCCCCTCCCGCTGCTCAATCCCCTGAACGAGGTCGTGGTGGGAAGCCGGAGAATCCCTGCTATGGAAATCGCGTGGTGACGACTCCCGCCCTCCCAGAGTTTTACCTTGGTTCCGAGTGTCACGTTCCCAAGTCCATTGGCAGTAGGCTCGGGACTGTAAGTAAGCGTGGCGGGATTGAAGGTGGCAGGTCCGTAGAAGGGGAGATCATTGAAATAGACGGGCCTGTCGGTAATCACCACAGGGCCGAAGAAGGTGCCCGGGGTGG